>JAPLCZ010000130.1 GCA_026391915.1 Bacteroidota bacterium
GAAAACTATCTTTTCTTTTTAAAGAAAGTTGCCATTTATATTTCACCAATGGCAGATACTTTTGCTTATTGCCTCATGCCAAACCATATACACTTTTTTATTAAAATAAAATCGGAAAGCGAGTTAGAATTAACTTTTGGAAAGTTTGAAACTTTCCAAAAGTTGGAAGCAAGAATCAGCAAGCAATTTTCTAATTTATTAAGTAGCTACACGCAATCCTACAATAAAGTCTATAAACGCAAAGGCAGTTTGTTTACACCTAATTTTAAACGGAAAGAAGTTGATTCAGATGATTATTTTACACGTATAGTATTTTACATCCATGCCAATCCGGTGCATCATGGTTTCGTAAAGAATCCCTATGACTGGAAATTTAGCTCCATCCATTCATTTAATAGTGAAAGTAAAACCTTATTACAACGAAATGAAGTTGTAGGCTGGTTTGGTGGGCTAAAGCAATTTATAGATTTTCATCAACAGCCTATTGATATTAAAGCAGTGAACCTAGATGAATTTTAATAACTTTTGGAAAGTTTAAAACTTTCCAAAAGTTTAGAATATTTAGCACAAAGCAACATCGGAGCAGTGTCCTCCCATAGGGGAGGTAGGAGGGGGAATAAATTATAGTCTTTCCTTTGAAATTTCTGTCATGCTGAGTGAGCCGAAGCATCTCTTCCTTTTGTCTGAACCGCTGATAGAAATGATATGGTAATAGAAGATGATATTAGGAGAATTGACAACTTTTTAAAAGTTGTCAATTCTATAGACAAGGAATTTGCGAACTTGCACCCATAATTAAAAAATGCTCAATTACTATTTTAAGGATTCTATAGAAGGTTTTCTCAATAAAAGCGATAATGAGATTATAGGCACTATTAATCGTTCCAATCAATTTGATGCAATTAGAACTCAAAATCAATCATGGGAACAACAGTTACCGATTCTTAAAAAAGCATTAGCTGAATTTAAAGGGACAATCTTCTTTGAGTTCTCCATTCCCAGAATGGGTAAAAGAGTTGACTGTTTAGTTATTATTGATAACATTGTTTTTGTAATTGAATTCAAGGTTGGAGAAAAAGAGTTTTTAAGTTATCACGTTGAACAAGTTTGGGATTATGCACTTGATTTAAAAAACTTTCATAAGCCAAGTCATAATGCAGTTTTAGTCCCTATATTAATTGCTACAGAAGCGAAAAAATCTTTCACTGAGATTATTACAACCTCCCATAATGATGATTTAATACATCCTATAAAATCTAATTCTGAGGATTTAAAAGACATATTAATTAGTACCTTAAATTATTTTTCAGAAAATATTTTTATTGATAAAGATGAGTTCTCAACTGGCAGTTATTCTCCAACTCCAACAATTATTGAAGCTGCTGTATCTCTATATAATAATCACTCAGTTGAAGATATTACAAGAAGTGATGCAGGGGCAATTAATTTAAAAGAAACAAGTGCTGCGATTTCGGAAATTATAGAAAATGCAAAAGCTGAAAAGAAAAAGATAATATGTTTTATAACAGGTGTGCCGGGGGCAGGAAAAACATTGGTAGGGTTACAAGTTGCTACCAATCATCTGGATAGTATAAACGGAAATTCCAGTGTTTATTTATCTGGTAATGGGCCTTTGGTTGCTATCCTTCATGAAGCATTAACAAGAGATAAAGTTAAAAGAGAAAAGGAACTTGGAAATAGAATAACCAAAGGAAGTGCTAAGGAAGGTGTAAAAGCATTTATTCAAATCATACATCATTATAGGGATGCATACTTAGTAGATGCTAAAGCGCCTTATGACCATGTTGCAATATTTGATGAAGCACAAAGGGCTTGGAATAAAGAACAAACCGTTAATTTTATGAAACGGAAAAAGGGGATTCCTGATTTTGATTATTCAGAACCAGAGTTTTTGATTTCATGTCTAGATAGGCATCAAGATTGGGCAGTTATAGTTTGTTTAGTTGGGGGTGGACAAGAAATAAATACTGGAGAAGCCGGGATTTCAGAATGGCTAAATGCAGTTTATAATAAATTTAACAATTGGGAGGTTTGTATCTCACCACACCTAACAGATAGTGAATACTCGGCAACAGATTCAATAAAAAAATTAGAAGAAGGAGGTGTTGTTAAATTTAATGAGAACCTACATCTCGCTGTTTCAATGCGTTCTTTCAGGGCAGAGAATGTTTCGCTTTTTATTAAAACAATTTTGGATTTAGATGTTGAGGAAGCTAGAAGAATTCTTGCTTTAATTTATGAAAACTATCCTATTGTTTTAACTAGAGATTTATCAAAAGCGAAGGCATGGTTGAAAGAGAAGGCAAGGGGGACAGAGAGGTATGGGATTGTGGTTTCTTCTCAAGCGCAAAGATTAAAACCTTTTGCCATTGATGTTAAATCTCCAATGAATCCTGTCAATTGGTTTTTAGATGGAAAGGACGATGTACGTTCTTCTTATTATTTGGAAGATGTGGCAACAGAATTTCATGTTCAAGGTTTAGAGTTAGATTGGGCTTGTGTAACTTGGGATGGTGATTTAAGATATTCTAAAGATGGTTGGAAGACATTTTCTTTTGTTGGAAATAAGTGGCAAAATATTCATAAAGAAGAAAGGAAAAAATACTTGATTAACGCTTATAGAGTCTTATTAACCAGAGCTAGACAAGGAATGGCAATCGTAGTTCCTGAAGGTAATCCAGAAGACCACACAAGGAAGATTGAATACTATGATTGCACTTTTAATTATTTAAAAAGTATTGGTATTGAAATTATTTAGTCTATAACGGTTACAACAACAAACGACAATTATTTATCTTTGAAAAGCAATAGAAATATGGAAAGTGTTACCTCAATAGAACAACTTAAAACCTTAGCAAACCGTGAAAATGGAGACTTCGTTGAGTTTTATCTTTTACTTGCTGGCGGTATGGCAAGAAGTAGCAAAAGGATAAGCTACCGCCCCAACGAAGAAAAGAATTGGCTAATCATTAATGAGATTGATGATTCTTATCAAGAGTTGATTGATAAAAATCTTTCAAAAAAAACTTTGATTGTTGAGGCAATTGAAAAAGGTGCATTCTTTTTATCTGATATGCCTTAAAAAGGAATCCCCCAATAGTCCGCGTTTATTCCCTACGGTCATGAGCTAAAGGTTGTAACGCGGATTATTTAAACATGCGTTTATTGATAAGCTAATATTCTTTTTAAAGGAATCAATGCTGCTTCGCGGTTCTAACGCATAAAATAATATCCTTTGGCAAACACATTTATTGGCTTAATATTGTGTTGTAATCAAACCCATATAAAACAACCAAAAGGATGAAAGTTTCAGGCAATAAGATACTCATAACAGGCGGCGCTACAGGGATAGGCTTAGGGCTTACAGAAAGATTTATTGCGGAAGGCAATACGGTAATTGTCTGTGGCAGGAGGGAAGAAGTGTTGAAAGAAGTTGCGGCACAGCTACCCACTGTAATTATCAGGCAATGCAATTTATCAAATGTAGAAGAAAGAGAGAGCCTCTACCATTGGGTTGCCTCAGAGCATCCTGATTTAAACGTGCTGATAAATAACGCAGGAATCCAACAATGGATGAGCCCAACAGATACTGATTTCTATCAAAAAGCAAAGGAGGAAATAGCCATTAACATAGAAGCTCCAATACATTTGGCTTCGCTATTTATGCATCTCCATTCATTACAAACATTGATTAATGTAACCTCTGGGCTGTCCTTTGTGCCATTAACAAAAGTGCCCGTTTATTCGGCAACAAAAGCTTTTATGCATTCGTTTACACTTTCGTTAAGGCAATTGGCATCGGCTAAAAATATAGAGGTGATAGAGATGATTCCTCCTGCCCTCAATACAGATTTAGGAGGCAAGGGTTTGCATGACCATGCCCCCGCAGTAATTGATTTTATTAAATCTATTTTTGAGCAATTAAAGCTTGGGAAAACAGAACTTACTTTTGGCTTTAGTGAGGCAATGACCAAATCAGGACCAGAGGATTTGCAAAAAGCTTTTGTAAGGATGAATTCAGCAAACTAAAACATATAAAAAGTAGCATGATACATAAATTTAAGTTATTGCTTTTGCTATTTATTAGCATAGTCACTAATACTTATGCGCAGCAATACTCTTGGGAAAAGCTAAACACTGACCCATATAGAGGTAAACAAGATGATATCTATTTTGTGGATGAAAATAGAGGTTGGTATATCAATGGTTATGGTAAGATATATCACACAACAAATGGTGGAGAAACATCGACAATGCAGCTTGAGAAAAAAGGAACTTTCTTCAGATGTGTTTCCTTTATTGATAGCCTAAGAGGATTTGTGGGCACAGTGGGTACAGATTATTTCCCTAATGTAACGGATAGTATCCCCTTATATAAAACCATTGATGGTGGAAAAAACTGGACTCCCGTTAGTTATTCAGACAAATATGTAAAAGGATTATGCGCCATGGATATTGTAAAAGAAGAGTTCGTTAATCATGGGGAGATAGGATATAAGTATCACATCTATGGCGTGGGTAGGGTTGGTAGCCCAGCAAACTTTATAGTAAGCCATGATGGAGGAAATACTTTCACCAGTATGGATATGAGTAGTTATTGTAGCGCCTTATATGACATCAAAATGTTTAATAAAGAGGAAGGCTTTGCATGTGCTTCCATAGGTACAGATTTGGATAAAAGCCATGCATGTATCCTGCATACAACTAATGCGGGTAGGGATTGGAAGAAAGTATATGAATCTCAAAGGCCATTTGAAATATCATGGAAGGTATTTTTCCCTTCTAAAAAGGTAGGATATGCTACCATACAGAGTTATAATCCTGACTCCACAGTGATTACTCAGCATTTCATTAAAACAAAAAATGGTGGCAAAAGCTGGAAGGAAAATGAATTATGCAAAGACTTTAAAGCCCGTTCATTTGGCGTTGGTTTTATTGATGAAAACCATGGCTTTATTGGCACAATGAATAGCGGTTATCAAACAACGGATGGGGGCAACACATGGCAAAAAACTGATATGGGAAAAGCTTGTAACAAAATAAGAATTGTGAAATTACCAAATGGTAAAGTGTACGGTTACGCTATTGGGGTAAATGTATATAGGCTAAAGGAAAAACCTTAGAACAAAGTTTTCTTACTAGCCTAGTTCTATAATAGTCCGCGTTTATTCCCTGCAGTCATGAGCTAAAGGTTGTAAAGTGGATTATTTAAATATGCGTTTATTGATGCTATAATTTTTTTTAAGGTATCAATGGTATAACGCATAAAGCATTAGCCTTCCCCACTTCAGTGGCAACCTTTAGCTCATAACCGTTTTGGAAAGGTTTGTTTAAAGACTATACAATAAAAAGGATAACCCAACCGTTGTCTTTTTTTATTTTATAATAATATCTTTGCTATAGTTATAGCAGAGAGGTATCTAACAACAACTCAATTTAAAAATTTAGAAAATGGCAAAAAAGAAAACAATAACAGCGCAAGAAGAAAAACCCAAACAAACACATGCAGAGGAATTGGAGCTAAAGGGTAAAGTGCAACAGGTAAAAGAACTTTGGTATAAAGCCATAGAATCAGATAAAGATGGAGTGATACCCGGGAAAATGCTAGGCAGCAAATATGACACAAAGAATAGATTATTTAATTTTAATAAGCATGGAGGCAAAACAGAAGAATATACTTTTGGGATAACAGGGGCATATACAAAAGGAACTTACAATGAGAAAGGGGTATATCAGCAAAGTGAAAGTTATAGGATTGATGGTGTATTAGAGTGGCGGGCAGTTTCCCTTTATGATGAAAGGGGTAATGGCTCAGGCACTATTTGCTATAATGCAGAGGGAGGAGTAATGTGGCGAAATACAATTACCTTTAATGAAATGAATAAAATAACTGGCATATATAATTACAATCCACAGGATGAATTGAGTTATTGGTCAGAGAACAAATATGATGATAAAGGGAACCAGACAGAATCTAAAATATATAGTAAGGATGGAGAGGTAACCAATTGGCAAACGTATAAATACAATGATAAAAATGATTGTATTGAATTAAATTTTTACAAACCTGATGGCTCTTTGGAGAGAAGCAGCTCCTATAGTTATGAGTATGATAGTGACGGCAAAAGAATAAATAATTACACACCGCCAGAGAAAAAATTGCATGAAAGCTATACATATAAATATGATAAACACGGAAACTGGATTGAGAAAATAAAACGTTTTAAGAATGTAGCTGAGCTTATTGTTAAAAGGGATATTACCTACTATAATGACCCATCTGAGAAATTAGAATTAAACATCAATATCCCCTATAATGTGGACGCTGAAGGAGAAATAACAGCAAAAAATACTGAAGCTTTGGAATCTCTTACTGCACAGCAGGCAATGTGGCTGGCAGAAGGAAGCCCAACACCAGATGCCTTTTCTGCAACAAGATATTTTGTAGTTAAAAACAATGAAGTGCCTTCATCTACTGTATTGACCAAACAAAATGTAGAGGTAATAGCATTAATGCACGCACTTACTGAGGAGAAAGGTGCTAAGCTTGTGCATACCTACAAAACTGCT
>JAPLCZ010000079.1 GCA_026391915.1 Bacteroidota bacterium
AAATCTCCTTAAACCTTAGGTTTAAGTGTAGGGCGGGAAAGAAAGCTAACTATTCCTTTTAAGAAATCAGGTAGTTAAAACCTCTTGCCATGCATTATTTTAAAGAACTGGGTAGGTTATTTTTTTAGTCTTACTCAACCCGGGTAAGAAGTAGGGGTTTATTATTAGTTGCCTTCTGAATCAGTATTAGGTCCGTTATCTTCTTTTTCTTGTTTTTCTTTTTTAGCTAATCTGCCTCTCTCATTCTTTTCTTTCTTAGTTTTCTCTTTTTCAAGTTTAGCTTTTTTTGCATCTGCAATTGCAGTTAGTGCAGTGTTTGCTTCTTGAATGATGAGTTCTTTCTTCATATAGTCTGCAGCACGGTGAACAATCTTACCATCAGAATTGAAGAATAAGAATGCAGGTACTGAGGTTACACCATGGTTACTTGCCCAAATGTTGTTTTCAATTTGCTCTGGGTCTACCAATTTGCAAACAAAGTTCTTATTAAAGAATTTGCTTACTTCAGGGTCTCTTAATACAGCTTTCATTCTTGTACTGCGTTGGCAGTAAGATGCGCCGATGAATACAAAGATGGGTTTGTTGGTGTATTTAGCATGGTTAGTTACATCTGACCAGCTTACGCCTAAGAAACATGTACCTGCGCCGCCTCTATCACCTTTAAAAGATGAGAGACCAAGTACTAAAGTGATGAGCCCAAAGGCTACTGCGAACATCATGATCCTTGCCTTGAAGGAGTTTGATTTAATTGTGTTAGCTTTCATATCCGTAGAGTTTGTTTGTTTGCTGTTTAACTCGGGGGTGGTGAAATCTGCTTGGCTAAGTGTTAATGTCATGATTATTTGTGTTTGGTCTTGTGGTTATTCTTTGTTGTGTAATTATTATGGTACAAACCTACTATCATTTGCAAGCCATAAAAGTCCTACTTTCTTAGGTATCTTACATGCATTTTGTAAGGTCTTACATACCAAACATGCCAAATTTGTATTGCAAACCGCGTTTTGGCTTTCACTATTTAAATATGCGTTTCTCATTTTAATTGGCTTCAATGTTTAATATGTATGTGTATTACCATAGTATAAAAGTAACACAATACTGCCCTAAGACAATAACAACTTACTTAAGTTTATTACACTATGATATATAAGTTACTTGTGGTAAATGTGCTTTCAAGATAATATGAGGCTAAGCCAAACGGAGAAATTTTACAGTCCTTCTTCCTTAAATTTGGCGGATAAACACTTCTCATATGCGCTACACTATTCACAATATCAGGCACAAAGCCAGCAGCTTTGATGATGATGATTATGCCCTCTTTGAATTTGATGTTCACTTCGCGGAGCCGGAAGAGCTATGGATTAAAAACTATTTTGTGGACTTTGACTGGGTTCATGCATATATAAAAACTGTTAATCCTGAGTTCTATGACTATATTTATAAGATAAGAAGAGGTTTGGATAGATGGGGCAACAGAGCCTACCTAGTCTTGCAAGCAATGGAGGAAGAAGCCATAGAACAAATGTATAAGTACACTGTTGATTATATGGCAACTGTTGATTTTTTGGAGAAGAGTTTTGAACAACGCATAGCGCTAAGAAATCAGCACCCCATTGATACTATAGAGCAGCAAATGGGAATGCAAGAAGTTATAAGGGCTGAAAAAAAAGCAGGCATAGAAGAAGTTTTTAGTAATAAGCGCTACTATAAATTCTGTGAAACCCTAGAAAAACAAATACGCGAACTCGCTGTGGAGGTGTACCCCGATATTCTTGACCTACCTGCTGATAAATTAGTAGAGTTCAAACGCCTTTTTGTGCGGGATATACAAGCACTACATGAGAGGCTTGGTAAATTTAGGTGGGAGAATAAGGAAAAGTAGAAAGACCTCTTTATTTCTTTTAACCCAAGCAATCGCAAACGTCATAGTAATCTGAATGACCCCACCCCATAGCCTTTACCAAAACTATCTTTGCCCACTAAAACACACACACATAAAACAAACAAAACAATGAGAAAAGCAACACAACTATTCGTAGTAATTTTTACCCTATTAGTTAGCTTAAACCTAAAAGCAGGAGACACTATCAGCATTCCGAAATTTGTTGGGGAAGTAGTAGTGTTGAGAATAAATCAGGTGTCATCACTATTGGGTTCAGGTCCTACAATTACAATCTCAGATGAAACTGGGAAACCAATTACTTCTAATTTTATAGAAAATACTCATAGTAACGATGGTGAAATTACCTATAAATTGGCTGTAGTAATTAGTAATTTAAAGAAACAAGGTTATAAATTAATTTCTTCTAATGCAATAGGATATGTAGGTGGTACTAGTTATGGAATTTCAACTGCCCCAATAACCACTTATATCTTCCAAAAGGAATAAGAAGGAAAGAATAAGATTCTTAACCCATAACTTTTAAAAAGGCTTGCAGAGATGTGAGCCTTTTGTATTTAGGAAAACTAATAACCCGTGTGTCATTCTGTAAGAATCCCCCCTAGCATAAGAACTGCGGTGCTACAAAGAGGGAAGATTCTTTCAGAATGACCGAATAGGGGAGGAGAGGGGCTAATGGGTGAGGCTCTTTATACACATATACCAAAAAAAACACCCCAACATCTTAGCTTTGCAGCACATAAAAATCAAAATCTTAAAACAAAAATGGGAGAAAAAATCACACTTACAAACGGAAAACTTCATGTACCAAACAACCCAATCATTCCTTTTATAGAAGGCGATGGCACTGGCGTGGATATTTGGGCTTCATCAGTTAGAGTATTAGATGCCGCAGTAGAAAAGGCATATAATGGCAGTCGCAAAATTGAATGGCTTGAGGTGCTTGCAGGCGAAAAAGCCTTTAACCAAACAGGCAATTGGCTGCCAGATGCTACTTTGGATGCTTTTAGAGAATATATAGTAGGCATCAAAGGACCACTAACTACCCCTGTGGGTGGTGGTATCCGTTCTTTAAATGTTGCTTTGCGCCAGATACTGGATTTATACGTTTGTCTGCGCCCAGTGCGCTGGTTTACGGGTGTTCCAAGCCCTGTAAAACAACCGGGATTGGTGGATATGGTTATCTTCCGTGAGAACACTGAGGATATATACGCAGGTATTGAGTGGATGGCAGGTACTGATGGCGTGAAAAAGGTAATCAGCTTTTTGCAAAATGATATGGGTGTAAAAGGCATCCGTTTCCCTGAGAGCTCTTCAATAGGGATTAAACCTATAAGTAAAGAAGGCAGCGAAAGGTTGATACGCGGTGCTTTGAATTATGCTTTGGCAAACAAACGCCCTTCATTAACGCTTGTGCATAAAGGCAACATCATGAAATTTACCGAAGGTGGATTTAAAACCTGGGGTTATGAATTGGCTGAAAGAGAATATGGCGATAAAGTATTTACATGGGCTGAGTATGACCGTATTTCTGCGGCACAAGGTCAGCCAGCTGCTGATGCTGCTATGAAAACCGCCACTGATGCAGGCAAACTTTTAGTAAAAGATTCTATTGCAGATGCCTTCCTGCAACAGATTTTATTACGCCCTGCTGAATATTCTGTAATAGCCACCATGAACCTAAACGGTGATTATATTTCCGATGCCCTTGCTGCCATTGTAGGCGGAATTGGTATTGCACCCGGTGCAAACATTAACTATATGACTGGCCACGCCATCTTTGAGGCTACCCACGGCACTGCCCCTAAATATGCAGGTTTGGATAAAGTAAACCCGGGCTCAGTAATCCTATCTGGCGCTATGATGTTGGAGCATTTGGGCTGGCTTGAGGCATCTGACCTCATATATAAAGGATTGGAAACCTCTATTAATAATAAAAGAGTAACCTATGATTTCCACCGCCAGATGGAGGGCGCAACCCTACTTAAATGTAGCGAGTTTGGTGATGAGATTATCAAGAATATGTAATTAGTGAATAACGAATAGTGAATAATGAAAAGGGCAGCTGAGAGGTTGCCCTTTTTTATTGGGGGGATTCATTTTATCCCCCATGCATAAAGTCTCCTTTCCTAAATACTGTTACAGATTCTTTGAGAATTTCTTCCAGCACTTCAAGATTAACATCTGCTAATTTTTTAATGTAAAGACATCCGCTGCCTAGTTTATGTTTGCCAAGTTTCTCCAATAAAGTCGGGAATCTTTTTACCCAAACATAATATATAAAGTCAGGTTTGCTTTGCGTGGGGAGAATCCCATGATAAACCAATCCCCCTCTCCCCTCTCTACTTGTGGCATATTTGTAATGATAATCACCAAAGCCGATGATGCCTGTCCCCCACATTTTACCTTTTTTGCCTGTTACATTTTCAAGAAGTTTTAAAAGTGTTTGGCAATCTTTTATTCTGCTTTCATCAGTTTGAGAAAGGATAAAATCTTTAACACTTGCGCCTGTTTTTTGGGTTATTAATTCTGCCATTATGTAGTTGGTTTTTAAAGCCAAAGGTAAAAGAAAACGGCTAAGTAAAAATTACCCTTTTGCGAAATTCAATAATCTTAGCATTTAGCTAGTAGAATTCAATTTTGCTTGGGACACAAACCCTCTCAAATTTGTACCAACAATTTTAAACATTATGAAAAATATTCATTACAACAAAAATTATCAAGCTGCCTTTTGGGAGGAGTTGAGAGAAGAAGTAAAAAACTATTTTACTGAGAACGGAATTTCACCTTACGCCAGCAAGAGCCTTTGGGCTAAAATGATTTTTCTTTTGGCAACTTTTATTTTTACTTACATAAGCCTTTTCATTTTTAGCCTACCACTTTGGGGCATGTGGTTACTCTGCATTTTGCTAGGTTTATTAATGTGTGCCATTGGTTTTAACATTAGCCATCAAGCGGCACATGGGGCACTTTCAAAGAATCCAAAAATAAACCGCCTAATGGGATTAAGCCTTAACCTTATGGGTATGAGTGATTACATCTGGATATTGAAACATAATGTATCGCACCATGCTTTTACCAATGTTTATGAAAACGATGAAGCACTTAAAGAAGATGAAACATTAAGATTAAGTGCCAATGCACCTTGGAAACCCCTCCATAGTTTTCAGCATATATATACCCCAATTGTTTATGCAGTCTTCACAATTTTTTGGGCAACAACTTTGGATTTTGATAAGCTAAAAAGATATAATGGTTGGGGAAGCAGAAGCCGCAAGCCTCACCCAACTAAGGAACTTATTTTATTTTGGGGAACTAAAATATCCTTTGTAACTGTTTATGGAGTGCTGCCCTTACTTTTCTTACCCATCAATGGTTGGCAATGGCTTGTTGGTTTCTTAACAATGCACATTGTTGGCAGCACTTTAATTACTCATATATTGCAAGTTGAACATCTTAATGAAGATGCTGTTTTTATTGAGATATCTGCAGATGGTCAACTCCCTGTTTCATGGGCAGTAAATCAGCTACAAGGAACTACAGATTTTAAAACAAAAACAAAATTATTTCAGTGGTTTATTGGTCCTGTAAATTATCAGATTGAGCATCATCTTTTCCCTAATATTGCTGGCAATCACCTACCTGCCATTGCAAAAATTGTGGAAGAAAAAGCAAAAAAATATAACCTCAATTATCAGTCTTATCCTTCCTTTGCCGAGGCTGTTCTCTCTCATTATAAACTCCTCAAAGAACTTGGTAAAAGACCTCAGGATTTCAGAAAAGCAGATACTCATTTAGCATCCGTTTAATTGATAAATCACAGAAGGGTAGTCATCACAAACCAACCGTATTAAAATGAAAAAAATTATAATCCTCCTCTTGATATTATTCCTTAGTGGGCTTGCAATACTAATTGCGCTTAGCCCCTATAAAACTGATAAGAGATTCGCCTATAAATTAATTGAAAACACAGTGGTAATTAATGCTTGCGCAGATAGTGTTTTTAGTTTTTTAGGCAAATCAACTAACGCACACAAATGGTCAGTTTATGTGGACCATATTACACCCCTTAATAAGGATAGCTTTGAAGACGGAAAAGTAGGTTGTAGGCGCCGATGTTTCCAGAAAGAAAATGAAAAGGACGGACAAGAGTGGGATGAACTAACAACAGAGGTTATCCCTAACAAGAAAAGGCAACTAAAAATCTATAACCTCCAAAGGTTTTTTATCACTGCTGATAATTTAGCAACAGAACAAATTTATGAGCCATTAGATTCTGGTAGATGCAAATTAACTTTCACTTTATTCTGCATTGATAAAGAGCCCAGTTTATGGGATTACTTAAAAATAAATTTCGCCGCATATCCAATCAAAAATATCTTTACCAAAAACATGAATAATATCAAAAGGATTGTGGAGGGTGCTAAATAAATGGTACTTCATAATGCTTAAATGCAAGGTATATTCATTCCCAAAATTGGATGCCTTAGTAACAATTATTTTTATAGAAATTTAAGAATATCTAAAAAACTATTAGCTTGCATTGTTTTTAAACCACAAAATAAGAGCTATGAGTCAGGTACAAGGGTTCAAATTATTAGACACAATCTATGAAAGTGAGAGTGTTATCATCAGCAGAGCTACCCGCCTAAGTGATAACGCCACGGTTACTATTAAATCCTTTAAGGCGAATTATCCGAGTTTAAAGGACCTTGCCAAGCTCAAGCATGAGTTGGATATTACCTCCACGCTGGATTCGGATTCGGTGGTAAAATCAATAAGTATTGAGAAGGCAGGGAATGGACTTGCGCTTATTCGCGAAAACTTTGATGCGGATATCCTTGAAGATACAATTGAGGATGGAATGGCGGTGGAAACTTTCCTCCCCTTAGCCATACAAATTGCGGATGCAGTGGGGCATCTGCATCATAATAATATCATTCATAAAGATATTAAGCCCTCTAATATTTTGATTAGTAAAGATGGCAAAAAAGTTAAACTTACCGACTTTGGTATTTCCAGCAAACTGAGCCGTGAAACGCAAAACATTTCTAACCCGGGTAAGTTGGAAGGAAGCCTTGCCTTCATGAGTCCTGAACAAACAGGCAGGATGAACCGCGCTATAGATTACCGTTCTGATTTTTATAGTTTAGGAATTACCTTTTATAAGATGCTTACGGGTAAGCTCCCTTTCCAATATGCTGACCCCATGGAAATGGTGCATGCGCACATCGCTATACAGCCAGATGCAGTAAATGTAGTGAATAAAAATATCCCTGCAGCACTTGCAGCAATCATTACTAAACTGATAAGCAAAACAGCCGAAGAACGGTATAGAAGCGCCTCAGGATTAAAGGCTGATTTAGAAGAATGCCTAAGCCAATGGCAAAATAATAAAAAGATAGATTCCTTTGTTTTGGGCAGCATGGAGGTATCAGAAAACTTCCATATTTCTCAGAAACTTTATGGCAGAGAGCAAGAGATAAACAACCTCCTTTCTGTGTTTGAATCTGTGAGTGATGGAGAAGCCAGATTGATGTTGGTTTCAGGATATTCCGGTACTGGTAAATCTGCTTTGGTAAGTGAAATCCATAAACCCATTGTAAGGCAAAAAGGATATTTTATATCGGGTAAGTTTGACCAGTTTAAGCGCAATGTGCCATACGATTCTTTAATACAAGCTTTCAGGGAATTAACACGCCAATTACTCACAGAGAGTGAAGAAAAAATAAGCACTTGGAAAGAGAAACTTTTAACAGCTTTGGGACCTAATGGGCAACTTATTATTGATGTAATTCCTGAGACGGAACTCATCATGGGTAAACAGCCTGCGGTGGCACCATTGCCTCCTTCAGAATCCCAAAACCGATTTAACTCTGTATTGCAAAGTTTTATTTCTGTATTCACCAGCAAAAAGCATCCGCTGGTTATCTTCTTGGATGATTTGCAATGGGCAGACTCAGGCAGTTTAAAACTGATTAAAAACCTTATCCTTGATTCTGCTACGGAATACCTATATTTAATAGGTGCTTATAGGGATAATGAGGTGGACAGCACACACCCCCTCACTGCTATTATTGAGGATATTGCCAAAGCCGGAAAGGAAGTAAATACCATTACGGTAAAACCGCTTTCAGAAGAAAATATTAACCAACTTATTTCGGATTCTCTTTTTCATACGCCGGAATCCACTGCTGAACTTACAAGATTGGTTTATTCCAAAACACATGGAAATCCATTCTTTGTAATTGAGTTTTTAAAGATGCTTTATCAAGAAAATTTATTGTTCTTTGATATAAAAGACAGAAGCTGGAAATGGGATGTACAAAAGATTTGGGAGAAGGAAACCACTGATAATGTAGTGGTGTTGATGACAGATAAAATCCTAAGTCTGGAAACTGAATCGCAAGAGATATTGAAGTTAGCAGCTTGCATTGGTAATCAGTTTAGCCTTGCTACTTTAAGTTTGGTGAATGAGACCTCCACCTCTGTTGTTAATAAACTTTTGTGGGAGGCAATGCGAGAAGGATTAATCATACCTCTTGACCAGGATTATCGCCTTGCCAATGATGAAAATTATGATGCCTCCGCCATCCTTTTTAGGTTTAAACATGATAGAATTCAGCAAGCTGCATATGCTTTATTAAATGAAGAAAGCAGAAGGGCATCTCACCTTAAGATTGGTAGATTGATGATGGCAAATACTGCCGAAGACCAAATGGATGACAATTTATTTGACATTGTAAACCAATATAATGAAGGTGTTTTTGGAGATGACCAAGAGGCAAAAGCAGAAGGCGTTTCTGCTGATGAATTGAGCAAATTAGCATCACTTAATTTTAAAGCAGGTGCCAAAGCAAAAGGCTCTACAGCTTATGAAGCGGGATTCAGATATTTTGAAACTGCCAAAAAACTTTTGCCTGCCAATCATTGGGAAAGTCAATATGAATTTTCTTTTAATACATACCTTGAAAGTGCTGAGTGCGCCTACCTTTTGGGTAACCATTCAGAGGCAGAAAATAATTTTGAAATTATACTTGGATACGCCAAAGATGTGTTGGATAAAGCCAAAGTTTATTATCTTAAAATAACGCTTTATACCACCATATTCAACTTCCAAGGTGCTATGGAAACAGGCAACCTTGCCTTAGAGTTATTTGGCGAAGCCATGCCTGAAAATATTGATGAAGCCATGGGGATAGAGATTGGGAAAGTTATGGTGAATCCTGTATTGGGAGATATGGATGCCATTCTCAATTTACCTGAATTAACAGACCCAATAAAAATAGAATTAGCAAGGCTGATTGGCGTATTACAAACTCCTGCTTATTATACCAACACCAACCTTTGGACGTATTTAGTAACCAAGCAAATGGATTTTGCTTTAACGCATGGCAACTCCCCCATTGCGCCTATGGGTTATTTAGGTTTTGCTTTGATTTTAGGAAATGCAATAGGCAATTTTGATGGCGCTGATAAACTTGGATTGATTGCTTTAAAATTAAATGACAGATACCAAGGAAAAGAGAATCTGGCTAAATTACACATGGTGCATTACACCATGAATAACCATTATAAACACCATGTACGGACCAATATCCCTGAGGCAAAAGTGGCTTTGCAGTATGCCATGGAAACGGGTGACCTGCTCTATTGCCACTTCTGCATTATTCATATAGCAGCTGCTTTAATGTATAAAAACGCACCTGTAGAAGAAATACTTTCAGAAATTACACGCTATGAAGAGTTCTTTAAAAGGATGCCTAATGAAATGAGTGATGTTCTGGTATTCTACCGTCAGATTTGTTTAGCATTTAAAGGCGAAACTTTAGATGCAATAAATTTGAGTTCAGAGATATTTAACGAAGATGAATTTCACACTAAACTAACCAAGAACCTTAATCCGCTACCTTTATTTTATTATGACATGATAAAGATGCAACATCTTTATATACATGGTAAATATGGTGAGGCAATAGCCCTCTCAGGCGAGGCTGAAAAGGTGATTACTTTTTCTTACGCTAACTTTGTATTCACTGAATTTTTCTATATCAATGCCCTCACTTTAGCAGCTCTTTATCCTTATGTGGATGATGAAAAGAAGGCTGAGTTTAATACCAATATGGATGTGCTACAAGCTAAAATGAAAGTATTATCAGATGCATGCCCGGAAAACTATATGCATAAATACGTTTTTGTAGAGGCAGAAAGAGCAAAAAATTTAGGTGATAAAGAGAAAGCAGTTGAACTTTATACGCAAGCAATTTCCTTTGCCAATGATAACGAATTTGTTTTGGATAGCGCCCTCATCAACGAAAAATTTGGGGAGTACCATTTAAGTTTGGGTGATGAAGAAACTGCAAAAGGTTTCATCCGCGATGCACATTATTTTTACAAACAATGGGGTGCAAAAACCAAGACCACAGACCTTGAAACTAAGTATCCAAACCTGATTGTCAGGAGGCGTGAGGACAAAAACAGGACGCATGACACCACAGCTTCTTACACCACCACCACTACAGGTGAAAGTTCAAGTTTATTAGATTTGGCTTCCGTGATGAAGTCGGCACAGGCCCTCTCAAGCGAGGTAGATATTGCAGCTTTGTTGAAGAAAGTTACCACTATTATGATTGAGAATGTGGGTGCGGAAAATGGGGTTCTTATCTTGGAACAAAACGGTAAATGGGTAATTCAATCAGAAGCAAAAGCAGGAGAAGATGCCACCAATGTTATGGGTGCAGTTCCTGTTACAGATTCCAATTCTGTTTGCAATGCCATCATCAATTATGTGGCAAGAACAAAGAAGTATTTGGTGATAGAAGATGCCATTAAAGAAGGCAACTATATGTTGGATGAATATGTGGTAAAAAACAAAATACGTTCTGTGCTTTGTGCCCCAATTTTCCATCATTCAAAAATGACGGGCATCCTATATTTTGAAAATAACCTAACGGCAGATGCCTTTACACAAGATAGGATTGATGTTCTGAATCTCCTCTCTTCTCAGGCTGCTATCTCCATTGAAAATGCAAAACTTTATAGCGATTTAAAAGGTGAGATTGATGAGAGAAAACGCGCACAAGATGCCTTGCAAGAGAATGAACAAAAACTTGCGCAATACCTTGAGGCAGTACCGGTAGGAATCTTTGTATTAAACAAAGATGGACACCCGCACTATGCCAATGAAAATGCAAAAAAATTATTGGGCAAAGGAATAATCCCTACTACTACTGCTGAGCATATATCAGAAGTTTATAGTGCTTTTAAAAGGGGTACAAAAGACGAGTATCCACCACAAGATGTACCTGTGGTTAGGGCTTTAAGCGGGGAGTCTATAACCATTGATGATATGGTAATTATTAGAGATGGAAAAGAAACTCCATTGGAAGTTTCTGCCTCCCAAATCTATGATGCCAACGGAAATATAATTTTTGCTATTGCAGCTTTTCAGGATATCACCCAACGCCTGCTTGCTAAAAAACAATTGGAAGAATACAACCATACTTTGGAGCTAAGAGTGGCAGAACGTACTTCCGAATTGAATGAGAAAAAAGAAGCCCTAGAAGAAGCCATTGATGATTTAAAACTCACCCAAAACAAATTGGTGCAGTCAGAGAAATTAGCTTCACTTGGGCAACTTACTGCAGGTATTGCGCATGAAATCCAGAACCCTCTAAATTTTGTAAATAACTTCTCTGAGCTTTCATCTGAAATGGTAGGTGAGATAAAAGTGGAGATGGAAAAATTCAATGGCAAGGTAGATGAAAAAGATATTGAATATGTAAACGACATCCTTGATGACCTCAACCGAAACGTATCAAAAATCAATGAACATGGTAAGCGTGCTGATGCCATTGTAAAGGGGATGTTGATGCACTCACGTAGCGATAAAGGTGAAAAACAACCAGAGGATATAAATTATTTGGTGGATGAATACACCACCCTCACCACTCAAAGTGTGCGTGATAATAATGAGGTTTCCATAGAAGTAGAAAGAGATTTGGATAAATCAATTGAGCTTTTAGAAATTAACGGACAAGACATTAGCCGTGTATTGGTGAACATACTTAATAATGCATTTTACGCCGCCAAAGACCGCAGAGAAAAAGAGCAAAACGGATTTAAGCCCAAGGTTACAGTGCGCACTATTAATAAAGAAAATACCATAGAAATTAAAGTAAGAGATAACGGAAAAGGAGTACCTGTAGATATTCAGGATAAAATTTTCAATCCATTTTTTACCACCAAACCTACAGGGGAGGGTACCGGACTTGGGTTATCTTTAAGTTATGATATTATTGTGCATGGCCACGGCGGAGAGCTAAAGCTGGATACCCAACCCAATAACTACACAGAGTTCACTATTGTTTTGCCAAAAGTAAAAAAAGAAACGCTGGCGTAGGGATAGTTTCCTAAAGTAGTAAGGAATGGAAAAAGCCATAATTACCAAACTCAACAAAACTTTTGAAGAATATGCCTATGACCAAGAGGGTATAGAATACTGGCTTGCCCGTGAGTTGCAAGTGCTATTAGGTTACACAGAATGGCGGAACTTTTTAAATACCGTTGATAAGGCTAAAGAAAGTTGCAAAACCACCTCAGAAGCTATTTCAGACCATTTTGTTGACGTCAACAAAATGGTCAAAATTGGCTCAGGAGCTGAGAGAAAACAAGAAGACATTATGCTTACCCGTTACGCATGTTACCTCATTGCACAAAACGGCGACCCAAGGAAAGAACAGATTGCTTTTGCACAAAGTTATTTTGCCATACAAACCAGAAAACAGGAATTAGTTGAGGAACGCATTCAACTGATGGAACGTTTACATGCAAGAGAAAAATTAGCTGCTGCTGAAACCGAACTATCAAAGAATATTTATGAAAGAGGAGTAGATAATAAAGGCTTTGCTAATATCCGAAGTAAAGGTGATTGGGCTTTGTTTGGTGGTAAAAACACGATGGCAATGAAACGCAAATTAGGTATTGCGGAAAACAGACCTTTGGCAGATTTCTTACCTACCATTACTATTTCGGCCAAACAATTGGCTACGGAAATTACTAACTTTAATGTGAAGAAAAATGATTTAAAGGGTGAACCCAGAATTACTAATGAGCACATTAAAAACAATACTGATATCAGAACGCTATTAGGCAAAAGTGGTATAAAGCCAGAGCAATTACCCCCAGAAGAAGATATTAAAAAATTGGAACGCAGAGTAAAAACCACTGACAAAGAAATTGCAAAGGAAAAGTTGAAATAGATAATAGCACACCTGCTGTATCAAGATTGTATCTTGGAACTTCTGATGGTCAGTTTGTAACTGATGCGGGCTGGGATTCTTCGCCATGGTTACTGGCACACCAAACATACTTTAGCCAACTTCATAATAATTCTAAGCGTGGAGGCTTGAATTAACAATGGGCATTTTCCCTATATTTTCTTCAATTTAAAATTTGCCATTTTAAATTTTAAATCCCTCCCCTCACTATCATTTTACATAAATTAATGATAGAATAAAGAATACTGTTTATATTTGCAAGTTATAGCAAACTAACCACAGCAAATTACCATGATGAAAGTATTAGTAGTAGATGACGAAAGAGATGTTGAGTTTCTTTACACTCAGCGTTTTCGTAGAGAAATGAAGGATGGCAAAATAGATTTGTCTTTTGCTTTTTCTGCTGATGAAGCCTTGGATAAATTAAACACCAATAGCTATCATGATGTATTGGTATTATCAGACATCAATATGCCGGGGATGACGGGGCTAGAGATGTTGCAAGTAATAAAGCATGACCATCCAGGTACCAAAGTAATAATGATTAGCGCTTACGGCGATGAGACCAACTTCAACAAAGCAAAACAATATGGTGCTGATGATTTCTTCACCAAACCTGTAGATTTTGTAAATCTTAAAGACCGTCTTTTCGCAGAGTGAAAAACAAATTATTCTCTCACAAAAACCAAAATGTCTTTGAAAATATTAGTAGTAGATGATGAGGTAGATTTAGAACTCCTCGTGATGCAGAAATTCCGCAAAAAAATTAAGGATGATGGATTGCTATTCTCCTTTGCGCATAACGGGATTGAGGCTTTGCAGATGCTAGAGAATAGTCCTGATATTGATATGGTGATGACGGACATCAATATGCCTGAGATGGATGGTCTCACCTTTCTCTCCAAGATGAAAGAGAGAGGTTTTATCAATAAAGCCATTGTAGTATCTGCCTATGGTGATATGCAAAAGATAAGAACTGCCATGAATTCCGGCGCCTTTGATTTTGTTACCAAACCCATAGATTTTGAAGATTTAGAAAAGACCATTGATAAATCCCTTACCGAGATAAAACTCATTAAAGAAGGCATACAAGCCAGCGAAAAATTGGGTGAGGCATTAGAGGGGCAAATGAGGGCAGAGCAATCTGAGAAATTTAAACAACAGTTTTTGGCTAATATGAGCCATGAAATCCGCACCCCCATGAATGCCATTATTGGGATGAGCAGGTTGGTGCTGAATACTGAGCTCAATGAGCTTCAACTAAAATATATGAATGCTGTAACGCAATCAGCGCAAAACCTGATTGTGATTATTAATGATATCCTTGACCTCTCTAAAATTGAGGCGGGGAAAGGTACTCATAAACCTTGTAGGCAATGCAGTTAAATTTACTGAGGAAGGCGGCATTACCGTAGAGGCAAAAGAACTAAAGAAAGAAGGTGAAAACCTTATGGTTGAATTTACTGTTACGGATACTGGAATTGGAATCCCAGAAGATAAACTGGAATCTGTTTTTGAAAGTTTTAGCCAAGCAAGCAGTGATACCACCCGCAAATATGGTGGCACTGGTTTAGGGCTTTCTATCTCCAAACAATTGGTAGAAATACATGGTGGGGAAATGTTTATCACCAGTAAATTGGGGGTGGGTACTACCTTCGGTTTCCGCATACCTTATAAAGCAGGTACTGGGGAAAATCAAGCAATTAAAACTGTTTACTCGCCTGAAAAGCATGAACTCAAAAATTTAAAAATACTTTTGGTAGAAGATAATAATTTCAACCAAATGGTAGCTATTGATACTTTAGAGGCATCCATCCCCGGTGTAAAAATAGAAGTGGCTGAAAACGGACAGCAAGCAGTGGAGAAAGTGCAAGCCCATGATTTTGATTTGGTATTAATGGATGTACAAATGCCCGTGATGGATGGCTACACTGCTACCAAAAATATCCGTGGAATGGGAGGAACAAAAGGAGCTACTAAAATTATGGCAATGACTGCCAGCGCCACCACCGAAGAAATAGAAAGATGCTATGCCGCAGGGATGGACCAATTCATCTCAAAACCTTTTGACCATGATGACCTCATGGGGAAAATTGCACAGCTTATTTTTGGGACTAAAGACGGTATGGAGAAGGCAACAGGGGGAGTTCATAAATCTCTTGAAGGCATAAAAGTTTTATTGGTAGAGGATAATGATTTCAATCAAATAGTAGCAACAGATACTTTGGAATCTTTGATTAAAGGAATAAAAATAGAGGTTGCCGAAAACGGGCAAGTTGCCGTAAATAAAGTACAAAATGGCAATTATGATTTGGTGCTAATGGATGTAAATATGCCGGTGATGAATGGCTATGATGCCACTGACCAAATACGCAATGTGCTAAACTCTGATGTGCCTATTATGGCAATGACGGCTAACGCCACACAGTCAGAAATACAAGCTTGCCTCACTGCGGGTATGGATGAATTTATTACCAAACCCTTTGACCCGCAAGAACTCCTCAAAAAAATGTCATCAGTAATACAAAAGAAAACAGTAGCTAAATAATCTATGGAAAGCACATTAGTTGACCTCACCTTTTTAGAAAATTTTACTGGAGGTGATAAAGCCAAAATGGCAAAATACATCAATATGTTTTTGCAATATGCCCCCAACCAAATTGGGATTATTGAACAGAAGCTTGAAGAAAAAGATTGGGACTCCTTGCGTGTTGCTGCCCACTCCTTAAAGCCTCAAGTTACTTATATGGGCATCAAAAGCCAGGAGGAAGTAATAAAAAGTATAGAACATAATTCGGCAGATGGGGTAAACCTTGAAGAACTGCCAACCCTAATTTCTTCTTTTAAAGAGGGAGTAAATAAAGCTATTACTGAACTGAAAGAACATCTTGTAGCACTCTCTTAAAACTTAAAAATAAAATATACTAATGGACAAAGACCTTCTTATTTTTATTGTGGATGACGACCCCATGCAACTTATGATGCTGGAAGACCACCTCAGCAAATTCAAGCATTTTAAAATAAAAACATTTGCTACCGGCGAGGAGTGCCTTGCTAAAATCAATGAAAAACCAGACATTATTGTTTTGGATTTTAACCTTGATAGCGTTGATAGAAACGCTAGAGAGGGGCTGGATATCCTTAAAGAAATTAAAGAGATAAATGATGATATTGATGTGGTGATGCTATCCGGCCAAGATAAAATGGAGGTGGCGGTAAACACCATGAAATACGGTGCTTTTGACTATGTAGTAAAAAATGAAAGCGCCTTTGTGCGTGTGGAGAATGCCATCTATAACATCATTAAAAAGAACCATGTGGAGGGCGAGGCCAACCGCTACAAAAAGATGATGTATGCCTTTGCACTCCTCTTTGTTGCCTCTACTATCATCGTGATTTTTGCGGTATACCTAGGCTGGATGAAAGGCGGCGGCACTGATGTGGTTTTATAAATTAGGACGTGACAATAAAACAATAAAGCCCCGCACATTTCGGGGCTTTGTTATTTAAGCTCATAACTCATAGTTCATAACTCATAGTTCTAATAATCCAGCTTATCACTAAATGGATACATTCTCATCATCATGGTCGCTGGCATTGATGATTCTTTCATGCATTTGTATGCCCTCACGCATAAAATCAAAGTCCTTAAGCATGGTTTGGAACTTACTCATAAACTCCTCAAGCCTATCATTCCATTGCGGCACCAGGTTTTTCTGCGCCTCCATGCGCACTACAATTCTCTCATAAAACATGAGCTCATTATGCCAAAGGGTTAGCTCTTCCATCCATTCTCTGTGCTCATCGTGTAGGCGTGTATTCATTGTCATATATTGTGGGTCTGATTTTTTTTACAAAGGTAGTTTATGCAAGGCAAGATTATATTTCGGATATTTGCCTAACAAATCTAAAATAAATTTAAATGCAAATAAAACAATTTGAAGACAAAGGGCTTTCACAGTTCTCTTACGTGGTATTTTGTGAAAATGAAGGTATAGCAGCCGTGGTGGACCCGCAGCGGGATGTGGATGGATACATCAGTTTTGCCAAAGAAAATAACCTTACCATAAAGTATATTTTTGAAACCCACATCCATGCTGATTTTGCCTCTGGCATCAGAGAGTTGGAGGCTTTAACCAAGGCAACTTTAAAACTATCATCTTATGATACCAATGAAACTTTTGAGTATGCCTTCCCCCATGATGCTTTAAAAGATGGTGATGCGGTAACTTTTGGCTCTGTGAAAATAGAGGCAGTGCATACGCCGGGGCATACGCCGGAGCATCTTTCTTTTTTGGTGTATGATGTTAATAGAGATGCAGCGCAGCCCTCCCATTTCCTAAGTGGTGATTTCCTTTTCTTGGGCTCACTTGGCAGGCCTGATTTATTGGGAGAAGATGCTAAACTCGCGTTGGCAAAG
>JAPLCZ010000006.1 GCA_026391915.1 Bacteroidota bacterium
ATCTCCAGCAGAACTTAAGCTGCTACCCCCGAAAGAAAAGCTGCTGATAAAAGTTCCTGCAATATAAATTGAATTGTCTTTAAGCACAGTTTTGTAAGGCATATCATCCTCAGTGCCGCCAGTAGTTTGTAACCAAATCAAGTTGCCTTGGGCATCATATTTTGCAGTGAAAATATCTTGGTCTCCTTTAGCAGAAATGCTTAGGGTTTTGCCATCTGCAGAACTCGGTTTTGCAGAGGTATTATAAGAGCCCGTGAGGTACACATTCCCGAAATCATCGGTGGTGATATCAGCGCCGTTTTCATCGCTGTTTTCGCCAGAACCTTGTAGCCAAAGTGCGCTGCCTTTGCTATCCAATTTGGCGATGAACATTCCCATGCCACCACTGTTCTTCAAACTCAAACTTCCAAAAGAAATTTGGGTAGCACCGTAGCCATAATTACCTGTGATGAAAATGTTTCCGGCTTTATCCATCTCCATTCCATTCACCACATCTTCGGCAGTATCGCCATAAGACTTCACCCAGTTCAAGCTTCCATCATCATTATATTTTGCAATAAAAACATCTCTGTGTCCGCTGCTTTTTAGTGCTGTGGAATTGCCTTTGGTATCCAAGAAATAAGTGGTGTTGTTAAACTCACCACAAATTAAAATTTTGCCGTCGGCATCCATCTTCATGGCGCTGCTTTCGTCAGTGCCAGTGCCACCTGCTAAGGTCGCCCAAAGGGCTTTGCCATTGGCATCGTATTTAGCAAAAAAGATATCGTATTCCCCTTTGGCAGTAAGCGAAATTGCGCTGCTGCCGGAGGTAGTTTCAAAGTTAATTTTATCCTGAAAAGAGGCGGTTATATATACGTTACCGCTTTTATCCACTGCCAATCCGGCACCCCAATAAGTAGCCAAATCATTTTGGCTGCTGCCCATACTCCTTGCCCAAACAAAGTTGCGTTGGCAATCATATTTGGCTAAAAAATAATCGTAATCACCAGCGCCTGCCAAAGTGATTTTTGTCCCTGCTTTATCAAAAGTGATAGAATCTGTAAAGGCTCCCAAAACATACATATTACCACTTACATCAGTGATGAGGCGGCGGCTGAAATCAAAGGAAGAACCTCCAGCAATATTAAGGCTGCCAAATTTTTGGGCTTGGGTGAAATTGCTTAAGAACAAGAGGCTTAAGGCAACGAACAATCTTGAGGGAAAAAGACTTTTCATAATTGTAAAAAAAAAGATGTTGCGGTAACAACACTACAAAGGAATAGAGAATAATTTAAACCATCATAATTTATCTTACTAAGAATTGCAGGGAAGCAATAAGAATTGATGAAAGTAGAAAAATGTGGGGCGAAAAAAAAGTAAGAATTAATAGATGTTAACTATCAATTCTATAACGGCTAAAACAAAAATTACAAAATAGGATTAATTATCCTTTGCTTTTAGTTTTTCATAAAATCTTTTCTCTAATTCAGTAGGCTTAATATTGTTTTTATGCCTGCATCCTCTGAGCCGTTGAGAAAAAAACTGATCCGAAATATCATCACCAGTTGAGGCAATTAGAACAAGGTCAGGTTCAGAAAATCTTGCCTTCTCATTCCAAAGACTCAGGTAGTCATCAACAGAAAAACCCCAACTTGCAGTATTCATAAATTCTTTCCCTTTATACTTATTTTGTAAAATGCCAAATGCAGTATTGTCATTATCAAGAAAAGGAAAATAGAACTCAGAATCTCCTATGATAAGGATACGTTGTTTCTTTTTGGGGAATTTAATATCATAATTCATCCTCACACCTTGTGCATTTGTTTTTAATTTATAGGGTAAATTTTTACCACCATCTAAAATGACATTCTGGTTAGGTTCAAAGTCTCCAAAAATTTTAGGCCGTTCTTCTTCCTTGAATGTTTTTGGGCTAGTGAATTTCGGATATTTTTCAAGAATCTTTTCAATGAAATTACTTACCAATCTGGCGCCGTATTTATTAAAATGCCCATCAACGGGCATAAAGGAATATACCTTCGGATCAAGTGCAGCTATCTCTGGAGTGAAATCAAAAAAATCTACATCATTCTCTTTACATAAATTTAAGATGAGGCTTTTACCTTGCCTCTGAACATTTGTTTCTGAAGCGCCAGCTTCTGTTGTAACAAAACAAAGAACTGGCTTTGCACCGTCAGATTTAATAGCACCAACTAAATCTTTAAAATACTTTTTATACCGTTCTTTTAATTCGGAGAAAACCTTTTGAGTTAGGGTGTCTCTCTCATTAAACTCCTCTCTAGGCACAATCTCATAATCAGCAGCTGTGTAAATATTTCTATCATTATTGGTTTTAACTAAGGTGTCTTTTATAGCATTCCCTCCAAATAATTTTTGAGACCATTCACTGATTATGCTATCAGAATCTTTGGATTTTTGGTAAAGGAAACTACCAACAAAAACCAAAACCAATATTGCGATTATGATTTTAACTCCAATGCTTTTCATTTCATTTCAGATTTTAAAAATAAAAATTATCGTCCAATTCAAAGTACAATAAAGGGTTGTATAGAATAAATACTATCCTATTTCTAATTTGACTTTTCTTTTAAAACATCATAATACTGTTTCTCAAGTTCAGATGGTTTTATCTGATTTTTATGCCTACAGAATTTTAGACGTTGAGAGAAAAATTGATCTGCAATATCATCCCCGGTAGATTGGATTAATACCAAATCGGGTTCAGTATATTTTGCCTTCTCATTCCAGAGGCTTACATAATCATCAATTGAGTATCCCCAATTGGCAGTATTCATAAATTCTTTCCCTTTATATTTATTTTGTAGAATACCAAATGCGGTAGCGTCGTTATCCAAAAATGGGAAGTAGAATTCAGAATCTCCAATGATAAGAATACGCTGTTTCTTTTTAGGGAAGGTTAGGCTATAATTCATCCTTAAACCTTGCGCGTTTGTTTTCAATTTATAAGGCAAATTCTTACCGCCATCCAATACCACATTTTGGTTGGGGTCAAAATCAGCAAAAGTAGTAGGTCTCTCATTTTCCTGATAAGTTTTAGAAGAAGAGAATTTTGGATATTTTTCAAGAATCCCTTCTACAAAGGTGCTTATCAATTTAGCCCCGTACTTATTGAAATGTCCATCTACGGGCATAAAAGTATATTTCTCTTTTTCAACTGCAAGTTTGGGGGTGATGTCAAAAAAGTCAATACCTTCCTCCTTGCACAATCCTGAAATGAGCATTCTACCCTGAGTTTGAATAAACGTTTCAGCACTACCTGCCTCTGTGGTAACAAAGCATAAAACAGGCTTAGCACCATCTGCTTTTATGGCTTCAATCAGTTCTTTAAAATGCTTTTTATAGCGTTCTTTCAATTCAGAAAAAACCTTTTGGGTTAATGGGTCTTGCTGATTTAGTTCATCACGAGGTACTAAATCATATCTTGAGGAAGTGTATTCTCCCTTTGTAGCATCAGTATTAGCTTCTCCTTTGGTTGATGCATCATCCCCAACAATCTTTCTTTTCAACTCACTTATTATGCTATCGCTATCTTTGGATTTTTCATACAAAAATGTTCCAATAGAGGCTAATACCAATAAGGCAATTATAACTTTTGCTACAGTACTTTTCATAAGTTTTTAAAATTGAAAGTATATAAATTCACTTTGTTTATTGAGGTTATCAGCAGCAAAAATAAGCATAAAGATAATTGCATACGCAAACCATCTAATTGCATAATTCACCCCTTGTATTTGCAAGCCATGTTCTTTTTTTCTTTGTATCCACTCAATGATTATCATGCCTGCCGCAAGGCCTAAACCTTTTAATCCTGTTTGGGAAATTTCAGGATTGGTAAACAAACTATTACTGAAAATTGATTTTAACATCTCCCAAGCCTGTGTAAATGTTTTTGCCCTAAAGAATAACCAGGCAAGTGATACCAAGCCAAAAGTAATTAGGATTCTGAAAGGTGATAAATATCTAGATTCAAAATAAAATTTAACAATGCCATTCTTGAAATTTCGCCTACTGAAATTTTCTATTAACCAATAGAGCCCATGCAAACCTCCCCAAACAACAAAAGTCCAGTTAGCACCATGCCATAGCCCACTCACTAAAAACACTATGATAACATTGATATACATCACAGGAATTGAAACCCTGTTACCGCCTAAAGATATATATAGATAATCCCTAAACCAGGTTGAGAGTGATAGATGCCACCTTTGCCAAAAGTCCGAAATATTCTCAGAGAAATACGGGTATTTAAAATTTCTTAAAAGTTCAATACCCATCATACGTGCTACGCCTAAAGCAATATCAGTATAGCCGCTAAAATCACAATAAATTTGGATGGAGAACATGATTACTCCAACGGCTATTGTGCTACCCGATAAGGCTTCATGATTTGAAAAGATATAATTTACCTCCTGTGAAAGAGTATCTGCAATTGCCAGTTTTTTAAAGAAGCCCCATAACATTTGCCTTCCGCCATCCACCAATAGTTGGGTGTTGAATTTTTTCTCTGTTCTGAATTGTGGCAGCAAATGCCCCACTCTTTCAATAGGCCCTGCCACCAATTGTGGGAAGAAAGAGATATGCATGATAAATGGGATATAATCTTTAGCAACTGTGTAGCTGTTTCTGTACATATCCACTAAATAACTGATAATATGAAAAGTGAAAAAGCTGATTGCCAAGGGCAGAATTATGTTCTTTATTTCCAACTTGGCTATTCCTAAATTGTTGATGGAGTCTATTACAAAATTGTAATATTTAAAGTACCCAATCGATGATAGCAGAAGTGCAATTGATGCAAATAGTAAAAGCTTTTTATGAAAAATTTCTTTTGTTTTTGCGATTAAAATCCCTGCAAAAAACCCAAAGGTTGAGCTTGCAAAAAGCAAGAAACAAAACCGCCAATCCCACCAACCATAAAAAAAATAACTGCTAACCAAAAGCAATAAATTTTGAAGCAATAAATTCTTTCTTAGCAGCCAATATAGAATTAATACTATGGGCAGAAAAACAAAAAATGCAATGGAGTTAAACAGCATATGGCTACAAAATTAACCTTGAAACTTTATTAAAAACACTTCAACTTAATGGCTCTTTCCAAATCACCGGAGGGGTTATAGAATTCTTCTTTTTCTAAAAAGCCATTTGATTTATAATGATATTTAAATGTAGAAATCTTTTTTTTATCCTCTCTGGTAATGGTTTTCTCAATTAGCATCCCTGTTTTTTTTTCATAGCTTAAGGTAATTATTTTACCTGATTCTTCAACTCCGGCATCTCTGATGTATTTCTCTATTACTCTCCCTTTGCCATCGTATTTTATGTATTCAGTAGTAATTAGCGTATCCTTAAAATCATAACACTTTTTTAAAATCAGCATTCCTGTTTTGTTATAAGAGTAAATATTTTTTTCAGTTTGTATCCCATTTTCTTTTACAGTTTCTGAAATCAATTGCCCTGAAGGATTATACAAATTTTGACCAAATTGATAAGGCTTCCCGCTTTGGTCAATAAGATTAAATGAGAGCAGTTTCCCAATGCTATCATAGTTATATTGTTCAATGGAGTAGTAGAATTTATTGTGTCCTAAAATATTTATTTGCTTTAGATTTTTGTAAAGGTCATATTCATAATTGGTGGTTGTGTAGAGGGTATCATTACGGCTGCCATTGGTGAGTATTAATAATTCATAAACCTCTTTTATTTTACCATTAGGGTAGTAGGAAATTCTACTGCTATCAATGTATTTTTTCCCTTTTTCCACATACGGCTCTACTATAGAAATCAATTTCCCTGATGAATAATACATAGCCTTATTTACCTTTTCTAGGCAAGGGTCTTCATCTAGCCATTGGCAACCTTTTGCAGAAATAAGTTGCCCTTGTTCATCAAATTTTTGGAAGTAAATTACATCCCCTTTGGTAGTGGTATCAAAATAAGAGGAGGCAACAACTTTCTTTATTTTATTTTTCTTGATGAGGGATGAATCACATAAAAGTTTAGGTAACACAACAACCCCATTCTTATCTTCAATCTGAGAATAAGAATAAATGGAATTGGACAAAACAAAAATTAAAAACAGTAACCTAATTAGCATGGTATTAATTACACTTCAATGATACTACATAAAAATAAAAAAGGGCAGAAGAAAATTCTTTGCCCTTTATATTTTTTAAGAATACTTTTAATTATTAATTACCCGGAGACTTAGAAGGAGGGCCGTTTTGGGATGGAGGTGGTGGAGGGGTATTCTGCTGAGGAGGA
>JAPLCZ010000239.1 GCA_026391915.1 Bacteroidota bacterium
CTATCTGCAATAAAGCGCACCACGCTAAGGTCATGGCTTATGAAAATATAGGTAAGCTTGAGCTCTGTTTTTAGTTGGGTAAGCAGGTTGAGTACCTGCGCCTGCACCGATACATCAAGGGCAGAAACGGACTCATCACAAATAATAAACTTAGGGTTTACTGCCAGAGAACGGGCTATGCAAATGCGCTGGCGTTGCCCACCAGAAAACTCATGCGGATAGCGGTTGTAGTGGTTAGGTGATAGCCCCACTTTCTCCAAAAGCTCCATGACTTTTTGTTTGCGTTCTTTGTTAGTATTGTGCAGCTTATGCACTATCATAGGCTCCAAAATAGCATAGCCAATTGTCATCCGCGGGTTGAGGGAAGAGTATGGGTCTTGGAAAATAATCTGCATATTTTTGCGCATTTTGCGCATGGGTTCTCTCTCCAAATTGCGGATGTTGATGCCATCAAAAATTACTTCGCCGTGGGTGGGTTCCACCAAACGTAAAATGCTTCTGCCAAGGGTAGTTTTTCCGCAACCGGATTCCCCTACCAATCCCAAAACCTCCCCGGGATACACTTGCAGGCTCACATCATCCACGGCTTTTACGTAATCTTTCACACCACCAAAAAGCCCCTTTTTTATAGGAAACCAAGTGCTCAGGTTATTGACTTTTAAGATGGGTTCTGCGGCGTAGATAGTCTGTTGTTTGGCTTCTCTCTCCCCCACTTTTATTTCCCTTTCGCTTAAAACTTCTGCAATAGTTTTAGTAGATTCACTCATGCTGCCATCAGCATTTTCTACCATAAAATCTTTTAGCGTAGGCAGGCTGCTGAGGCGGCGACTTACAGGTGGGCGGCAAGCCAAAAGCCCTTTGGTATAGGGGTGTTGGGGGTTATTGAAAATATCTTTTACAGTGCCCTGTTCCACGATTTTCCCTTTGTACATCACTAAAATTCTATCTGCAATTTCTGCTATCACACCAAGATCATGCGTGATAAAAAGCATACTCATAATGTGTTGGGTTTGCAGCCCTTTCATCAAATCCAGAATTGTGCGTTGCACTGTTACATCCAACGCGGTGGTAGGCTCATCTGCAATTAATATCCTGGGTGTGCAAGCCATCCCCATAGCAATCATCACTCGCTGCTTTTGCCCACCAGAAAGTTGATGAGGGTAGCTATCCAACATTTGTTCTGGGCGTGGGAGTTTTACTTCATTAAAGAGCTCAAAAGTTTTTTGACGTGCCTCCTTTTTACTAAGGTTGGTATGCGCCAGCAAAGCCTCCATCACCTGATAGCCGCAAGTGAGTACGGGGTTAAGGGAGGTCATGGGTTCCTGAAAAATCATGGCGATTTCATTGCCTCTGTAGTGTCGCATTTCTTTGTCAGGCAAAGCAAGAAGATTTACTTTGTCCCATGACTTTTTGGTATAAATAATTTCACCTGAAGAAACATCGGCAGGTGGAGTGCGCAACAGCCGCATAATAGAAAGTGAGGTAACAGATTTCCCTGAACCAGATTCCCCAACAATGCCCAAAGTTTCGCCCTCATGCAACTGAAAGCTGATACCATCAACCGCAGTTGCCCAGCCCTCTTCTGTTTTGAAGCGGGTGGTGAGATTCTTAATTTCCAGTATTGAGGTGGAGGGCATATTAGGGTGCAATTTATTGAAGATATTGTGCTATTCAATAATTTTTAATTCGGTGCGGCGGTTTTCTGCTTTTCCTTTTTCTGTGGTGTTTTCTGCTATGGGTTGGGCATCACCATAGCCTGTAAACTTCATGCGAGTAGTTGGAATTTTCCCAGTATTCAATAAATAATCATATACCGATTTTGCCCTGTTTTCTGAGAGAGTTTTGTTGTGGTCTTGCTGACCGGTATTATCCGTATGCCCACTAATTTCAATCTTGATTTGGGGATTGGTTTTCAGGAAATCAATCATGCGATTTAGCTCCAATGCAGAGGCGTTTTCCAACTCATAAGAATCTGTTTTAAAGAAGATATTTTTCAGCGTAATCTTAACTCCCGCTTTTAAGGGTTGCAGTGGCACATCATGTATGTAAGGCTCTATTTGCACATAATTTTTTAGTGGGATGTTATCAGAGTAAAACAAATATCCCTTGGCTTTTACGTTGAGTAAATAATCTTTCCCTTCCGGCAACGCAATCAAAAAACTCCCTGAATTCCCGGTTGTATATTTAATCAAAGTTTTACCTGTTGATAGGTCAGCAATTTCTAAAACTGCTGCTAAATTTTTCTTGGTTTCTGCATCAAATACTTTCCCTTTTAGGTAGGTAACAGGGCTAGGGCGTGCTGTCTTTGGCAAGGTGAAATAATACAAATCATTGCCGCCAATATGGTTTGGGCCAGAGCCTGAAGTGTAGTAGGCAAACTCACCTTTTCTATCCACCACTAAGCCTGTTTCTTCAGTATAAGTATTTATAGGGTAGCCAATATTAACCGCCGAATCCCAATTGCCGTCAGCGTTTTTTCTGGCAATAAAAATATCTGCTGCGCCCATGCCGGGTAGCCCGTTGGAACTGAAATAAAGCGTTTGATTATCCGTATGAATATAGGGTGACTGCTCATTGCCGGCAGTGTTTATTTTGCCACCAAGATTTACGGGTTGAGAGAAATTCCAATCCTCATCACGGGTGGTTGACCATAAGTCCATTCCGCCTTTCCCGCCAGGGCGGTTGGAGACAAAATAAATGGTTTTGCCATCATAAGAAATGCGTGGTTGTGATTCAAAATTATTGGTGTTGATGGGCGCACCCATATTCTGTGGGCTGTCCCATTTCCCATCATGATTTACGGAAATATAGAGGTCGCATGAACCAAAACCGTCCTCCCTATTGCAGGCCGTAAAAATTAAAAAACTTCCATCAGGTGAAACAGAAAGCGCACCCTCATTCATCTCCGTATTTACCTTAGGAACATCCATAGCAGGTTGCCATTTGCCGTCCTTTTTTATAGAGAATAATATGTCCTCATTAAACTGCCCCGTGTTCATCTTTAGTTTCTCTTTTTCCTTCTGATTTTCAGTCAAAGGCTTCCACCTTGTGAAGTACATGGTCTCTTCATCCACAGTAAAAGAAGGAGGAAATTCATTGTATTTTGTGTTCACTGCATCACCCATATTAATGGGGGTAAATGGCACAGGATGATTCATGAGATAGATGGGGAATTTGAGCTTCTCAATCCTATCTTCTACAAAGGTTTTTTGCTTAACAGTTGTGGTAGGGAAACACAATAAATTTTTATAGAGTTTTGTTGCCTCAAAATACTCCCCTTTGTTAAAACTCATGGAGGCAAGATTCAGCGTAGCAGAAGTATTTTGGCTATCCATTTTCATCAAATCCAGATATTCTTTTTTCTGCAAATCTTCCTGATTGCTGATGCGGTAAATATCTGCCGTCAACACATAAGGTTCAGGATATTTCGGGTCTTCCTTTTTCGCCTTTTCGCAGTAGATGAGGGCTTTTTTGTAGTCTTTGGCTAAGGCATATCCAAAAGCTTTTTTGTAGCAATCTGTAGCTTTGTCACTGGCTTTATAGCTGCCCAATTGCGCATAAGAATTACATGCTGCCATGCAAAAAATAAAAGCAGCCACGGCTGCTTTTATTACTGTAATTTTTATGTGCTTTGTGCCCACCATTTTCTACCAATCTTCTTTCACCTGCACCTTGTCCGATGACATATTTTCTTTCAACATTCCAATCAGTTTGCGGATGTCTTTATCTACAAATTCCATCTTCTCAGGGAGGCGGTCCGAGGGGTTATGCTGGGTAGGCATATTCCATTTTTCCATGCTCTTTTTAAAACCCCCTTCATCAATGTGGAACTCCACAAAATCGTATTTGTATTTGCCATCTTTAAACCCAAGATTGAGTTTATAAATTATCTTATTAAACATCACATCTTGGCTGCCCACTTTTAGGATTACCTGTGTAGTACATTTCAATTGTAATTGTCCGTTTTCCTTATCGTTTAAAATGATTTTGTTATCCGCCTGTTTGTACATGGCATGGATGGCTTTTATGCCGCGTTCATAGAGTTTGTCTTTGTTGGTGCCGGGTAGTTGCACCACCTCGCTGTAAGTGTAAATTTTCTTTTCAGCATCATAGGGCATAGTGGGTTTTTCCTCGTCTTTCTTTTGAGAAAAAGCAGCAAGAGAAATTAAAATAAAACTAAGGAGTAGAGATGTTTTCTTCATTTGAGAAATTGATTTTTGTTTTTGTGATTTTACAATTTTACTGCCATGGGCTGCGCACAAAATTAAACAGCTTTCACCAGAAAATAGTTTTTCTTTCCTTTTTGGATGATGAGGTATTTTCCATTCAGCAATTTTGCGGTTGGTACTGCATCCTCCAAAGTAATTTTTTCTTTGTTGATGCTCATAGCATTCTCCTGCAAACTGCGCCTTGCCTCCCCTTTGGATGGAAATATCCCCGTTGCCACTGCCAAAAATTCCGTCATTTCCATTCCTTTGATGGCATCTTTATTTACCTCAAACATGGGTACGCCATCAAAAATATCTAGGATTTCTTCCTCTGTTAAAGCCGCTAAACTTTCAGTAGTTGATTTGCCAAAAAGGATTTCTGAGGCCTCCACAGCTCTGTTAAAATCCGCCTCATTATGCACCCTGATGGTGATTTCTTTTGCCAGTTCTTTTTGCAACAAACGCAGGTGAGGCGCAGTTGTGTGTTCCGCCTCCAACGCCTCAACTTCCGCTTTGGTTTTCAAAGAAAATATCCTAATGTAATTGGATACATCACTATCCGAAGCATTCAACCAAAACTGATAAAACTTATAGGGCGAAGTGCGTTTTGCATCTAGCCACACATTGCCGCCTTCGGATTTACCGAACTTAGTACCATCCGCTTTTTTGATGAGGGGTGTGGTAAGCGCAAAGGCTTCTCCGCTGTCTTTTCTGCGGATAAGTTCAGTACCCGTAACAATATTTCCCCATTGGTCACTACCACCCATTTGGAGTTTGATGTTATGGTTTTTCCAGAGGTAATAAAAATCATAGCCCTGCACCAATTGGTAACTAAATTCTGTGAAGCTCATCCCCGTTTCCAACCTTGATTGCACCGAATCTTTCGCCATCATATAGTTGATGGGGATATGTTTTCCCACATCTCTTATAAAATCCAAAAAGGTAAAATCCTTAAACCAATCATAGTTATTTACTATCACTGCGCTGTTTTCTCCGCAGTTAAAATCAAGGAATTTCTCTAGTTGCGCCTGCTGACATTTGAGGTTATGTTGAAGTGTTTCTTCATTCAAAAAATTGCGTTCTGCGCTTTTGCCAGAGGGGTCACCTACCATGCCTGTGGCGCCACCCACCAAAGCAAAAGGTTTATGCCCGCAGCGCTGGAAATGCATCAGCGTCATTACTTGCACAAGGTTGCCCACCCCCAACGAATCGGCGGTAGGGTCAAACCCAATATAGCCGCACACCATTTCCTTTTTCAGCAACTCCTCAGTGCCGGGGATATGGTCATGCAACATCCCACGCCAGCGCAATTCTTCAATAAAATCCATCTTTATTTTTTTCCGTATTGATTGCTGCAAAAGTAGGGAAGAACTCATAGTGAACAATGAATAGTGAATAATGAATAGTGATGGGGGGCTGCAAGGTATATAAAGCGAGTTATTACAGAAAAGTATTTGCTTATTTTTGCGATGAAAACAAGAGAATTTAATTTGTTTAAAGAATGAGATTACAAGAAAAGTATAAAATTATAGGGCAATATATAGAAGGGAATTTTATGTTTTTCATTTGTGAGACTATGATTTTACTTCTTCTGTTATTCTTAATAATTTATATTAGATGGAGAAGGAAGCAATTGATTTCAGCTATTGAAGTAACTAAATATTTTGATAATCACTTAAATGAAAATGGAAATAACCCACCATTAAGGAAAACCTATCAAATCAAAAAAGATAAGAAGGGAGTGCAAAATGGAATTAATAACACATCTGAAAAAACAAAAGATATTATAGGGAGAGGAAGGGACTCAGAAAAAACAAACGTAACGACTAACGACAAAAATGAGAGCAAGAATGATGTGACAATGGATAAACAAGCTAAACAAAAAGTAAATTCTACATTGTTCCTATCAAATGATGTAAGTGTTAAAATTATTAAGTCCGTTCCAGAATCAGAAAACTCAAAGCCTAAAAAAATTGGATATAAACCCAATAATAAATTTCTCCAAAGTGAACAATACTCTTATGCTGCCGTAAAAATGCCATTAGAAGATAGTTTAATTAAATTGTCACGTAAAGGGAGGTCTAATAAAAAAGGATATACAGAGGATGGATTTTTCAGAACTCTCAAGGAACATTTTAAGGGTAAATTTAGTGTATTCAATGACAGACATATCCCGACAAAGAATGGAAGAGTTTATGAACCAGATTTTGTACTTTCAAATATAAAAAACAGTAAGAATATCTATATAAATACTGAAATTGATGAGCCATATGAAGGTGGTAAGAAGGCACCAACTCACTGTATAGGTAAAGACAATATTAGAGATGATTTTTTTACGAAAAGAGGATGGATTGTAATCCGCTTTGCAGAAATCCAAGTTCACCAAGAACCTGATAATTGTTGTGCTTTAATTGCAAAAGTAATCGCATCTATTGATGAAACATTTAGCTCCGAATTACTTCTTCAATCCAATCCAATGTCAGTTAGACAATGGAGCAGTTCACAAGCAAGAAAGTGGGTGGGAATAAAATATAGGGAAGGATATTTAAACATAGCAGACTTTGAAAATAGACCAAATGAAATTGCCAAATACATAGTCAAAGAATCAATAGCTGACCAACTAGTAGAGGGAAGTATTTCTGTATTGGATTCCAAAGATAAAAGTGAAATTAAAAAAGCCCCAAATATTGAGACAAAAAACCATTCTATAAATAAAGTCGAAAGAGAAGAAGTGTTATCATCTGATGATATAAAACACAGGATTCATGTTAAAGACAAATCCAATACTATTTCAGCACGACAACTTGTCGATAAGTTCTTCCCGAAATTTGATGTTAATTTATCTGTTGAAATAGCTGCTTACGAAAAAGGAGTTTCTAGGGAAATAATTCTTAAAGAATGGGATAACGTAGCTGAGAAAGGGATTGATATGCATGAGACAATTCGTAGTTTTTTTGCTGGTAATGATTATGAAATAAATACACCAGAAATCAGGTATTTTTTGGCGTTTTTAGAAGACCATAATTCTTTAAAGCCATATAAATTCAATTTGAATATTTTTGATAAAGACCTGCTTATTGAAGGAATAATAGATATGATATTTGAAAAGGAAGACGGGTCTCTTCATATGTTTGATTGGGAAAGAAGTAATAAAATTGTTACCCCGGGGAGTATTATAAATAACAATGGAGGTAATGGATTAAAGCGGCTTTCACACTTAAAAGACAATGAATATAATAAGCATTGCTTACAACAAAACATCTATAAACACATTATAGAAAAGTACGGTTTTAAGATTGCTTCAATGAACTTGTTGATACTTCATCAATCATACAAAACTTATATAGAAGTAAGAATTCCTGATATGGAAAGAGAAGTAGAATACATTTTTGAAAACAGGTTTAAACTTTAGCACCTCCACCCTCATTGTTATTATCACCTACATGCTGTTCAGAAAATAAGCTGTTGGTAAAACCACCGCACCGTTCACAAAATAAAAGACCTCCCCAATTGGGGAGGTCTTTTTATTTATTAAGTATGGCTGAATTTATTTACAGCTATACTCCATAGTATAAACTATAGAAATGCCATTGGTTGTTTCGGTGATTTTGGTGGGATTGCCATCTGTATTGTACTCAAAGGTTCTGGTAGTTGTGGTGCTGCCAAAGGGGTGGCTTCCATAATTATTGGGGCTAAAGAATTCAACACCGGGGGCAGAGGCTGTGTATAAAAATCCTTTGCCAGGATTGTTTTTACCATCATACCCACTATAGGTAGTAGTTGTAGAAGTGCTATTATCTTTAGTTGTTAAAACATTGCCGTTGCCATCGGTAGTATAATCAATAGAAGATAATGCTGTAGGGCTGCCGGGTTGGAAGATTTCAGCTTTGGTTATTCTGCTACCATTATAAGAGTAGCTACAGTAAGAGGTCTCAATAAATTTATCTGATGATTGGTCATAATCAAAAATATGAACCTTGGAGACATTGCTTCCGCTATACTCAAGGGTGATATAATTTAGCACCTTGCCATTTGGGTCTTGGTCGCTGATTTTGCTAGGGTTACTACCGTTGTATTCATACGCAGTATAGCTGGTTACAATACCTGAGTTATCATAAAATTGAACTTTGCTAATATGGTTATTGCCATCAATAGTTGATCTGATAAATGGTTTGCCATCAATTTTCATGACGTTAACAACACACTTTTTTGCAGGTGTGGTTGTGGTGTCAGCTTTTTTGGTGCAAGCAGTAATGATAATACCAGCAAGCAGCATGAGAGAGAGTGTAGTGGTGATAAGTTTTTTCATATTTGTTTTGTTTGAATTTTAAAGCGAAGGTATAAAGAAGATTTGACCTCACCTAAATCCTCTCCAAAAGACCTCACCCCAACCCCTCTCCAAAGGAGAGGGTCAAGAATTACCCCTAAATCCCCTAAAGGGGACTTGCTCTCCGATGTTGATTTGTTTGGATTTTGGAAGATTTGTTTTTCAATAATTACCACTAATTTCTGATGAGGTTAAAGCCCCCTTTAGGGGGTTGGGGGTATGTAGTTAAATCCTCCTACAAAAACATCACATCCTCATCCTTCACGGGTTCTTGTTGGAGGAAGCATTGATAAATCCTAGCTACGGTGAGGGTATCCTTTTCGCAGTATTTTTTGATGCGTTCCAAATCCTTTTCCTCATAATAAACTCTTGCCACATCTTTACCTGAAATATCATCTTTGGGGGATGGGATGCCTAAGCAAGCAGCCAATAATTTAAGAGAGGTTTTTTCTTTTTGGTCACCGAATTTCCAGAGTTCCATGGTATCCAAAAGGTGCTTATTGTTCCAACTTTTGGTGCCTGCAATGTTGAGCATATCCGGCAATTCCATCCTGTGAATCATTATGCGGCGGGCAAGGAAGGGGAAGTCAAATTCTATCCCGTTATGCCCACACATATAGTATTTAGGGGCATCATAAGGCCTCTTGCTATTGAGGGCTTGCGCCGACTCAGTATATTTTTTATCCAAAAGATTTTTAAACTCTGTGAGGATAGCTTTTTCGTCATCACCATAAAAGGATTTTACACGAAAAGTATTGCCATTAAAAAAGCCCACAGAGATGCAAATCACTTTAGCAAACTCAGAAGGGATGCCCGCCCAGATTTTATAAAGTTCGGGGTCAGTTTCCTCTTTGCTCATATCCTTATAGCGGTAGGTTTTGTTATGCCAAAGCTCCTTAAAATCTTCCGGCAATTCCTCATAACTGCTGTACTGAGGCACAGTTTCAATATCCAGAAAAAGGATGTTGTTGAGGTGTGCAGATTCGGGGATGCTTCTCATGGGGTTCTTTTATAATTTCAAATTCTGAATTTCAAATTTCAAACTTAAATATCAAAACTAATCCCCTGCGCCAAAGGCAAAGAAGTTCCGTAATTGATAGTGTTGGTTTGGCGGCGCATATAGGCTTTCCAGCTATCAGAGCCGGACTCCCTGCCGCCGCCTGTTTCTTTTTCTCCGCCAAAAGCACCACCTATTTCCGCACCCGAAGTGCCTATGTTTATGTTGGCAATTCCACAGTCGGAACCAGATGCAGAAAGGAAGCGCTGCGCCTCCCGCATATTCATGGTGAAGATAGAAGAAGATAACCCCTGCCTTACCTCATTTTGTATGCTGAGTGCCTCATCAAAACTTGAATATTTCATGAGGTAGAGGATGGGCGCAAAGGTTTCTTCATGCACAATTTTATAGTCGTGTTTTACGGCAGCAATAGTAGGTTTTACATAGCAACCTGAGTCAAACTCACCACCACTCAAAACCTCAGCGCCACAAAGAATTTCGCCTCCTTGTTTCCTGATTTCTTCTAAAGCATTTTGATAAATCTCAACAGCAGCTTTGTCAATCAACGGGCCTACAAGTGTGCCTGCCGTTAATGGATTTCCTATTTTTATTTGTTGATAGGCAGCCAAAAGTTTTGCGGTAAATTCTTCATAAATATCTTCATGAATAATCAACCTGCGTGTGGAAGTGCACCTTTGCCCGGCAGTACCTGCTGCCCCAAAAACCACAGCACGCAATGCCATATCCTGTTCCGCACTTTGGGTAATGATGATGGCATTATTGCCACCCAACTCCAGCAAACTTCTGCCTAATCTTTCGGCAACTACAGGCGCAACTTTCTTACCCATGCGCACACTTCCTGTAGCGGAAATCAGTGGGATGCGACTATCCGCACACATCAATTCTCCTATTTTATAATCACCATTAATGAGGGAGAAAATCCCCTCTGGTAAATTGTTTTCTTTTAAGACTTCCGCCACAATATTCTGCACTGCAATAGCTGAGAGGGGCGTTTTTTCGGATGGCTTCCAGATGGATACATCACCGCAAACGGCGGCAAGCATAGCATTCCAAGCCCACACTGCCACAGGAAAATTGAAGGCAGAAATAATCCCTACAATCCCTAGGGGGTGCCACTGCTCCAGCATTTGGTGTTGTGGTCTTTCACTGGCAATGGTGAGCCCATAAAGTTGGCGTGAAAGCCCCACGGCAAAATCGCAGATGTCAATCATCTCTTGCACTTCTCCCAAACCTTCTTGCTCAATTTTACCCATTTCATAACTCACCAATTTGCCAAGAGGCGCTTTTTGTTGGCGAAGTTTATCACCTATCTGCCTCACAATTTCGCCACGGCGGGGTGCTGGAATTTCCCGCCAAACTAAAAATGCTTCTTGCGATTTATGGATGATATTATGGTAAGTAGCTTCATCAGTAATCCCTACTTTGCCAATCAAATTTCCATCAACCGGTGAGTAGGATTCTATATGCCCAGCATTAGAATTTATCCATTGTTGCCCAGTGGAGGAACCACTATTTTCGGTTTGTAATTTTAGTTTTTGGAGGAAAGAAGTATCCATGATTTAATGAGATTATTAGGTGGCAAAGGTAGCAAGAAGAGTTAGGAAAGTTTGTTCAATCCTGACAGTGTTTTGTGAGTTTACATGCCGCACAATAAATAATTCTTAGATGGTATAAAGAAACCTAATATATTTGCAATATGAAGGCTTCAATTCTATGTGTTTGTCTTGTTCTAAGCTCTATACTTTATGGACAAAGAAAGTTACAAATCGGCTTACACATTAATCCAGTTGTTAATTATCTACAGTTACCCAAATATGATGGTAATGACATTTTTGATTATAACCTTGTATACTTTGACTACAAGGATTCAAAAATAGGAATTAATACAGGTCTTGAATTTGATAATTCACTTGATAGCAATTTAGGGTTTAAAATAAATCCTTCAGTGATTTATCAATCAATGGAATTCACCCAATCAAGATTTCCAAATAATCATGAGATTAAAGGGATTATTCATAATGAAATAGGATATCTTAATTTCCAAATTCCTATTCTCATTTACAAAAAAATGGATATTGGGAACAAAAAATCACAAGTTAAAATTGGGGCAGGATTTAGTCTTAATATGGCTCATTTTAATAATGATATAGTTCAATGGGATTTAATTGTTGATACTAATTTGCTTTCAGTGAGTTTGCTTGGCAAAGAGAATAAAGAATTTACCTTTAATTCATCAGGTATAGCGTTCATAAGTTATAATCAAAAATTAGAAAAGTATGGTGCCTTTGAGGTCGGCATTTCATTTCATCAGTTATTTGGCGGTATGCCTAAATATGATTATCAACTTCAAGTAAATGAGAAAAAACCGTATTCAATGTTAATATCACCTAGAATATCTTATCTAAGCTATGACATGATATTCTATTTTGGTAAACATCATTCTCACTAATTGCCAATTTGCTGCCTTGTAATCCTCTCCCCACTAAAACCCAATATTCATCTGCAACTTAAACTCCGTTTTGTGGGGGGCATTTATTAAATCATTGCCGCTACCAATGGTGTTTTGGTTGAGGTATTCTGTACGGGTGGCTTTGGCGTAGAGCTTAATTTTTCTGTTGATTTTATAGGAAACCACTGCATAGTATTTCATCCCTTGCCCAGAAAAAGAAGGGATGGAAAATACAAAAGGCATATCATCCTCGTAAGCATAAATTCTTGCGTTATAATCGTTGATGTCAAACAAATAATAGCGGGCTGTGATGCTATATCTTTTCTTCATGGGCTGCCACGCCACACCCTGATAACCCAAGAACCCATGCCCAACAGTTGCAGTAGTTTTTTCACTGTAAAAAACCGACTCAACTCTTGATTGCAATGTCCATTCTGGTGAGGGTTTAAAATGAATTTCAGCACGCATACTTTGGCGGAGATTGGTTTGCAGTTGCACCTCGGTATTATTGTAGGAGGAAGAAATATTATGTTCTTTTTCTTCCCGCTTAAACCGCAGGTTTAAAGAGAATTTTTTGTTGGGGATATAGAGAAAATCTATCAAGGCATCTTTGCCAATAGTACCTGGAGAACTCACCAGATATTTGAGCCACGGGAAAGAATAAGCATCAAAATAGCCATTGAAAATAAACTGTGGTTTGGGCTTCCATTGCATCCCGATATAAGTTCCTTTTTCGTTGGTATTATCTGTGGCTTCACTAAAGCCATTTGAGTAAGGAGCAAAATATCCAGCCGAATAATTCCTGTTAATAATACTTGCCTGTAAGGTTGGATGAAGGCTAATCAGCGCACCATTGATGGTGGCATAAGAACCCAAAACTCCAGCAGCAGTTTCTCCAAAGAAATAGATATTGCGGAAAAGGTAACGGTAATTAACCCCCACATTATAAAAGTTTTTGCCAGAGAATCTATAACTCTTAACCCCTGAATCTTTGGCGGGTTGAAACGGTATGCCATAGCTGCCATACATTGCAGAAACTCCCACTTTAAACATGCCTTTTGTATAGGATAAATCACCACCGGTGAGGAACTCATTGAGTTGATGTTTTGTTGCCAACTCTGCCGTGGTGCGGTGGTAGCCACTTTGGTAAATGCTGCTAAAATAATCGTCTTTTGTGGTGAGGGTATCCTGATTGAAAATGTTGGCGTCAATCTTTTTATAAGAGAAAAATTGCGTGAGAGCAACTGATTTCCCCAGGGCTAAAGTATAAGCGCCGCCCCGCATAAATCTATATTCTCCTGCTGATTTATAAGGCAACAATCCGCTAGCATCTCTGAGGACATTCGTAGCATCAGCGGTTTTGGAAGGTGCAAATCCTGTCCACAAAACAAGCCCTTGTCCGGTTTGCATTTGGAAATCACCAACAGCAATTTTGCGTATGAGTTTTTTGCCAGTATAAAACAGATGCGCTGAATAAAAATCAAAGCCCTGTTTTTGGCTTCCCTTAAAGAATTCTTCGCCCTCATCTTTATCCGCAGTGATGCCGGCACTCAGCCGTGTGCTTGCCACAAAATTGTATTTCCCGTAAAGGTGAAATGGAGAGCCGGGGTATTTTCCATTGGTGTAGCCAGCAGGGGTTTCGGCAAGTTTTACGGTTCTTAAAATGATATTGTTATAGCCATGTTTCACCTCATCCCAGAAAGGCTTTTCCAGTTGTTCATCCACAGAAATAAAAGGCAAGATTCTCTCAATATCTTCTAACTCAAAACCATCGATACTTTGGAGTTCTAAAGTAGAAATCAGTTTGCCGTTTTCTGCAATATGTGCCAGTAAATTATTGATTTGGATTTGTGTGAGAAGAAACAATTTTGAGAGCTCCTCACGGCTTGCAGTATTGAGGTCAATAGGGTTATCATAAAGCCCCTCAAGCTGGGTTTGTAAATCCGTAAAATCAGCAGATGCATCAATGGATTGGGCGTACTGCTCAATAGTTTTTTTGATGCGTTCCTCTTTGGTTTCCTGCGCAAAAAGAGTAGCACTCATCAGCAGAAATGCAAGAAGTATTTTGCAGCCTACTGATTTCATTTTTGGTCTTTAATATATTCCAGACTCACATCTGGCGAAGCGCCTAAAACTTCATAAACGCCAAAGCCAATATGCAGTTTTACGCCTTGATAAATTACCCCTAAACCAAAAGAATACACCATAGGGTTGGTGCGGACCCCCAATTGTAATTCTACATTTTTAGTGGGTACGTATTCTACGCCTCCACGCAAACTCAAAGGCTTATTGAGTTGCTGAGAAACTTCCGTAATCAGTATTACATTTTTTGAAATATCTTTTTTTGCAGATGCCCTTAAAATGGTGGGCAATCTTTCATCCTGATAAGAGATAATTTTTGCCGGTGCAGGGTTCCAAATGTTTAAACCCACCGCCAAAGTTTGGGTAGGATAATAGTTAAATCCCAACTCACCAATGCCAGTAATCTGGCTGCCATAATAATCTATTTTGGTATGAAGAACATGCATCCCAACACCCGCAGAGATTTGTTTACTTAATTTCAATCCGTAGCTCAGCGTTATGTTTTGTTGGGTATAATATTTACTAATCCCAAACTGATAAAGCCCCGCCCCCAATACCCCCGATTTGCCTAAAGGAATGGCAAAAGCCAATGCCCCGTTAGAAAGTTCACGCACATTAAAACGCCTCTCCGTCCACACACCAGCTCTGAAATTTTTCACCTGACCTAATGCTGCAGGAGTATTGGTGCTTGCCCAAACATCCTCCAATAAAATACTACAACCACCAAGAGATTGCGCCCTGCCACCCGCCATATATGGGCTTTGGCAAAAAGCATTTGAACCAAAAAGTAGAAATAGAAAAGCCGTTAGAAATAACTTCATAAAAGAATGCTCAAACCTAAGAAAAGAAATTGGGATAGTAGAATTAAATTACTATTACCTCAGCTTCGCCGCAATATGATTAGCAATAATCTCCACCCCTTTATCATAAGAATAATTATTGGTGATGATGATGTCCGACTCATCACGGAAGGGGAGTAAATATCTTCTGTAAGCAGGCCATACATGATTATGCCATTGATGCAAAATTATATCAGCGGGGATGCCACGTTCATTTTCATCACGGTTTAGGCGGCGCATAAATTTTATATCATCTCTGGCATCCACAAAAATTTTGAGATTGAGGAGTTGATTAATCTTTTCAAAATAAAAAATAAAAAGCCCCTCCACCACAATTATGGGTGCAGGTAATAGAGAAATTTGTTCAGGGTTTTTATTGGGATTATTAAAAACGTATTCGGTAATTTTTATTTCATTACCTGCTATTAAAGTTTTTACATCATGGATGAATCTTGCCTCATCAATGGCGGTGGGGAGGTCATAATTTTCAATTCCCTTTTCATCTTTTTGTTGTTGATGCAAAGGCTTATAAAAATCATCTTGAGAAATTATACAAACCTCATCAGTAGTAAACTTTGCACGTATAGCATTAAGGATAGATGTCTTTCCGGAACTGCTGCCGCCTGCTATACCAATGATGTAAGGTTCTGTGTGAAGCTTCATTGGATTATTTCCCCTTTTCCGTTTTAATAATTTCAACCAAATCCTCTTTAACTTTAGAAATACCTTTGGTTGCTATTTCCCAAATTACTTCATAATCTATCCCAAAATATTCATGAGATATTTGGTTTCTTAGGCCATACATTTTCTTCCATGGCACTAAAGGATATTTGTTTTTAATTTCTATTGGAACTTTATTAGCAGCCTCACCAATTACTTCAAAGTTCCTTATCACAGCATCCACAACCATATAATTTTGTTTGAACTTTATAAACTCCAAACCAATGATATATTCCTCTATTCTTTGCATTGAGAGTACCATATCTTCAAGATATAAAATATAGTTTCTACCGGCTCCCTCAGACATATTTTACCTGATTAAGGATGGTATCCTTTAATTGAATTCTCAGGGCATTAATACTTACCAAATCCACCTTAAGTTTTAACTCCTTTTCCAGCAATTCCTGCAAATCAAAAAACTCCCAACCAATGGGTTTTTTGAACTCAACCAATATATCAATATCCGAATCTTGAGTTTGTTGGTTTCTAGCATAAGAACCAAAATAACCTATCCTGTTTACATGGAATTTTGAAGCTAGTTCAGGTTTCAAACCCAAAAGTGTTTTTTCTATTTCTGATTGTTGAAGCATGAAACGAAGGTAAAAGATTTTAACTACAATTCCTCTAAAGCGTTTTCTATTATCACTTGCAATGCCTCTTGTGGTGCAATGCCATTTGGTGAAAACTCATAGCCCATTATGTTTTTAAAAAGCTCAGAATATCTTTTGCTGATGCTTGCCACCACATCTGGGGACATATCTGGCATTTGCTGCCCATCCTTACCCTGAAAACCGTTTTCCATCAACCATTCGCGTACAAATTCTTTGGAGAGTTGCTTGGGCGTAATGCCATCCCGTACAAATCCATCAAAACCATTTTTATAGAAATAGCGTGAGGAGTCAGGCGTATGTATTTCATCAATCAACATTATTTTTCCATTTCTTATCCCGAATTCATATTTAGTATCAGCCAATATTAACCCTTGTTTGGCGGCGTAATCATTACCCGCTTTGTAGAGATTACGGGTATAGGTTTCCAGTTTTTCATACACCTCTTTGCTTACAATTCCTTGGGCAATAATATCCTCTTTGCTGATGTCTTCATCATGCCCCTCCTGCGCCTTGGTGGAGGGCGTAATAATAGGTTCTGCAAAAGCCTGATACGGTAACATTCCATCTGGCATTGGTACCCCGCAAAGCATCCGTTTACCAAGATTATATTCCCGCAAAGCATGGCCACAAAGGAAACCCCGAATCACCATTTCAATGGGTAGCGCCTCGCATTTATAACCAATAGCCACACGGGGTTCAGGAGATTTTAGCAACCAATTAGGAACAATATCTTTTGTAAGTTCCAAAAAATGCGCTGCAATGGTAGTGAGTATTGCCCCCTTATATGGGATAGGCTCCGGCAATATGCAATCAAAAGCAGAGATGCGGTCAGAGGCAATTAGTACCATATAATCATTGCCAATGCTATAAACATCCCGCACTTTGCCGCGGTAAAAAGCGGTTTGGTTTTTAAAATTAAAATCTGTTTTGTTGATGGTAGCTGTATTACTCATTCTCCATTTGTTTAAATTTTTCGTAAGCATTAACTATATCCTTTACCAACTTATGGCGCACTACATCTTTCACGCTTAGCTCAACAATGCTTATCCCCTCAATCTCTTTGAGAATATGAATACTGCTTAGCAAACCTGATTGCGATTTACGCGGCAAATCTATCTGTGTTAAATCACCAGTTATAATAAATTTTGCATTAGGCCCCATGCGTGTGAGGAACATTTTAAGTTGTGTATGCGTGGCATTTTGCGCTTCATCAAGAATTACAAATGCATTATTGAGAGTGCGCCCCCGCATAAAGGCAAGTGGCGCTACTTCTATAATTCTGTTATCCATATATTGATGGATTTTATCCGCCGGCAACATATCATCCAGCGCATCATAAAGTGGGCGGAGGTATGGGTCAATTTTATCTTTTAAATCACCTGGTAAAAACCCAAGATTTTCCCCCGCCTCTACCGCAGGGCGGGTGAGGATAATCCGTTTCACTTCCTTCCTTTTTAATGCCCGCACCGCAATAGCTACTGAGGTATAAGTTTTACCCGTACCTGCAGGGCCAATGGCGAATATCAAATCATTTTTTTCTGCTTCCTGAATCAATTTTAGCTGATTGGCAGTGCGCGCTTTGATGGGTTGTCCATCCACACCTATCATAATAAACCCTTCTTCGCGGGGCTCATCAACCGTTGCAGTTGGCGCATTATTCCCAAGGATGTCCAAGAGTTTATCTTCGGGTAAATTAGTGTTGCGCACAATGTGGTTTACCATGAGTTGGATTTTAGCAGCAAGAATTTGCGCCTCCTTCTCTTCTCCTTTTATAAAAATTTCATTGCCACGTGCAATTACTTTTAGTTTTGGATACGCGCTTTGTATCAAACGCAGGTTTTGATTATTGATTCCCAAAATTTCTATGGGGTGCACATCATCAAGGCGGATTTTTAGTTCATTCATTATGTTAAATGCGGGTTTTAATTCTTTGGCAATTTAGGGGAAACTATTTGGAAAATGGAAGGGGTGAAAATTTGAAATTTTGGAAAGCTAACCACCAAAGTAAAAAAAACAAACCATCAAACAGATTTTTTTACTATATTATATTTACAAAAATTATACGGAAAATAAATATTGCCTTTAGTGAATCTCATATTACTATTATACTTAATATTGAACCCGTAAAAATCTAGAAACTCCCCTATGAAAATGCCCTCCATATCTTACTTAAGATTTAATAAAACAAAAGTAATCTCTTTACTTTTAGGAGAACGCATACCTACTACCTACTACCTACTACCGTAGTTGGAGAATCAAAATCTCTTTTCTTAAAGGTTTTAAAAAGTTTATCACCTCCCAAATACTTTTGGCGGTGGGGGGAATTATTTATAAAACCTCACGTACAAATATCTTTGGAGGTTGTGCAGGAAATTTGGGTTACCATACAAATATTCTTAGAGGGGTTACAAAACATCTTGGAGGTTAAATTAATATTCTTAGAGGGGTTACAAATTATTTGGGAGGTTGAAAAAATATTCTTGGAGGTTAAATTTTTTGTAAAACCCGCAAAACAGCTCAAAAACACACAAACATACTTAAAACAACTTAAAAACAAACATTATGAATCAAGATTTTATCCCTGCCAGAGAAGCCGCGTTTAGAACATGGCTCTCAGAATTTAAGACTAACATTGGTACACTGGGTGTGCAACTGGGTATGCTACCCAATGAGGTTACAGATACCCAAGCCGACTGCGATGAAATGATTGCAGCTATTGATTTTGCCTCTGCCCAAAAAACAGCGGCAAAAAATGCTAACACCACCAAAAAGCAAAAGAAAGTTACCAAAACCGAAATACTGCGCACCCTTGCGGCAAGGCTAAAAACCAGCCCCAACTACACAGCACAGCATGGCACTACCCTAAAAATTATTGGCGTGGCAAGCAATGTTGATATCAATACTTTAACCATTGATTTTACCCTTACTGCTATAGGCAATGGCAGGGTAGAAATTGAATTTAATAAGCCCGGCGGCATTGATGGCGTAAACGTATATAGCCGCTTAAAAGGAGGCAATGGCAACTGGACTTTGGTAGCACTTGATAACTACAGCCCATACGTGGATACCCGCCCAATAACCTCCCCAACCGCCCCCGAAATACGCGAATATGCCCTACGCCCAGTAATGCATGATGCAGAAGTTGGGTTGTTGAGTGGGATTAAAGAAATTGTGGTATTGTAGGTACATATTAAATCTATCTTTGTGATTTATAATGTTCAGAAATGCAAAGTTTACATCAACCCAACCGCACATCAAGTTATAAACTTGCCCTTAGAACTCACAAGACACAGTCTTGCGAGGGCGGGTAATGTCCCTGCTAATGTACAGAACTATATCCAATTCATAGGATATCAAATATTCGCTTATACCGATGCAAAAAAAGCCAGACCTTAGAGATTATATATTTCTATTTGGATTATTATTTTCTTTTGGGTTAGAGGCACAGGATACAACCACCGCATGGATGAGAAACTATGGGGGAAATAAGGCTGACCAATTTTCAACTTCTGTGCTGGCAACTAAGGATAGCGGTTATATCTTCTTAAATAGTACTAATGGAACAGATAGTAATGTTGCCTCAATATATGGAAGCGGAGATGATGATTTGTGGGTTGTAAAGACTGATAAAAAAGGTATTATAGAATGGGAAAAAAATTACGGATGTTCCGTTGATGATTTACCCGCCAATATTTTATTAACCCAAGACAGTTGTTATCTAATATCTGGAACTGTAGATAAGAATGACAGTGATGTTACTATTTCAAAAGGTGGATATGATATATGGCTAGCCAAGATAGATAGAAATGGAAAATTACTTTGGGAAAAATCTTATGGAGGAAGTGATATTGAGCAAATTTTTAAAATAATCAATACCCCTTTTGACAGTGGTTATATTTTCACAGGATATACTCTATCCAATAATAAAGATGTAAAAAGTAATAAAGGAGGGGGTGATATTTGGGTAGTTAAATTAGATAAAAACGGAAAAATATTATGGCAGAAAACATATGGGGGGAGTGATTATGATGAACCAAATGATATTATACAAACCCCAGAAGACGGAGGCTATTTAGTTTGCGGCAGAACTCGTTCTGCCGATGGTGATATCAAAGCCAATATTGGTGACGATGATGGCTTTATACTTAAATTAGATAAAAAAGGGGGGGTAATATGGGAAAAAAACTACGGTAGTAATGAGGCTGACGTCCTTGAAGCAATTATTAGAATGCCTGATACTTCGTACATTTTAACAGGTTATAAAAAATATAGTTTTACTTTAACATCAGGGGATTTGTGGGTATTGAAAATTAAAAATAAATCGACAGTTGTATTTGATAGAAAGTTTGGTGGCAGTAACTCAGAAGGAGCACATTGCATAGTAGCAACAAATGATTCAGGCGTTCTTATAGGCGGTTGGACTGAATCTCACGATGGGGATGTAACTGGAGCATATAATCAGTATAGTACTGTCGGTTGGATATTAAGTGTTAGCAAATCTGGCGCGCTGAAATGGCAAAAAATAGTTGGTGATACATCTAAATTTAGTAAAACATTGTTAAACTCTGTAGCAGTTACTTTGGATAACGGATTTATCTTTTCAGGATTAAATCAAACAGGCATTAATGCACTTGCCTTAAAACTAAAAGGAAATAAAATAATAACAGGTATGGAAGAAAGGCAGATACAGGCTCAGAATAAAGAATTAGTAATTTACCCCAACCCCGCCCAAGGCATATTCACCTTAAACTTAAGCACACCCCAAAGTGGTAAAATAGAAATAACCAATACCCTTGGGCAAAGTATATATACCCAAACTATAAAAGAAGAAAGCACAGCTACTATAGATTTAAGTAAGCAGGCTAAAGGGGTGTATATTGTAGAATTAATAATTAATAATGAAGAATTAAGAATTTATAAGAAGGTGGTGGTGGAGTAAAAGATTAGTTCTTTTTTACATTTTCACATTTTCAAATTGCTTTACCCCGTTTTCTTAAAGCTTAGTTTGCTTTCTGCGCCTTTCATCAGGCGTTGGATATTGGCTTTGTGTTTTAGGGTTATTAATGTGGCAATAAACACTGCCACGCCCAGCACAATGGGTGTGTAAAAATAGAAAAAGAAATTTAAACCCATATACACCATCATGGCTATGATGGAGCCAAAAGAAACATATTTGGTAAGGTAAACAATGGCTACAAACACCAGCACCATTGCCAAGCCATACCAAGGTTGGTAGGCGAGTATTGCACCAAATGCGGTAGCCACGCCTTTGCCTCCTTTAAACTTTAAAAAGATAGAAAATGTATGCCCAATAGTAGTGCTAAGGGCTGCTAATGCTTGCACATCCAGGGCATCCAACCCATTTGTTTTTATAAGGTATGGGGCAAGCAAAACCGGGAGAAATCCTTTTGCCATATCAAGCACTAAAACGATAATTCCGGCTTTAGCGCCAAGGGTGCGGAGGGCATTGGTAGCACCGGGGTTTCCGCTGCCTTGGTTTCGGATATCTACTTTAAAAAAAACATTGCCAATAAATACCGAAAAGGGGATGGCGCCAACTAAATAACAGAGGATGTATGGGAGGAATGGGGTCATTTTATTAATCTTTTAATGTAGAGATAAGTGGTTTGTCATTCCGTAGGAAGCTTCCCTCTTTAATGATATTTAGTTCTATTGCGAGGAAAGTTTCTTTCAGAATGACGAAAGCTTTTTTACTATTCGCCGTCATCTTTTTCATCTGCTTTTTTCTTTTCCTCTTCCGCCTTTTTCTTTTCTTCTTTTTCGCGTTTCTTTCTTTCTTGTTTGGTCTCCACTTTAGGCTCTTCTTTTTTGCTGTCGTCTTTTATGGTTTCATCTTTTTTACCATCTGTTTCCACAGCATTATCTTTCTTCTCCTCGGTCTTTTTCTCCTCTTCCTTTTTTAATTCTGCCGCCTTCTTTTCCTCTTCTTTCTTGAGGTCTGCAGCTTTCTTTTCTTCATCCATTAACTTCTTGGCTTCCTCATCTGCTTTCTTCTTTTCTTCTTTTTCGCGTTTCTTTTTCTCTTTAGCAGTTTCTTTCGGCGCCTCTGTAGTAGTAGAGTCTTTTACAGTTTCTTCTTTCTTTTCTTCTACTTTTTTATCCTCAGTTTTTTTGTCTTCTTCCTTATTTAAATCTGCGGCTTTTTTCTCTTCATCTGCTTTTTTCTTGGCTTCTTCTTCCGCCTTTTTCTTTTCTTCTTTTTCGCGTTTCTTTCTCTCTTTATTGGTTTCCTTTGGCACTTCCGTGGTGGTAGAGTCTTTTACCATTTCCTCCTTTTTTTCTTCAATCTTTTTGGGTTCCTCTTTCTTCTCTTCGGTTTTAATTTCTTCTTCTTTCTTAGGCTCTACTTTTTTCTTTATAGGATCTCCATTTTCATCGTATTCTTCTTCAGTATCATCACTTTTTACACCACCTAGTTTTTCCTTTTTAGGGTCATTGGAGAAAAACATATCCAGATCTTTGGCTTTAAATTTCATTACGCCATCCACCGTTTCCTGCTCTAAACTAAAGCTGCCCTTGCTGTTCTTTTCCAACTTGCCCTGTATCTCTTTTATCTTATCCACGTATGCCATTTCATTACCCAAATAATAGAGTGTTCTGTTAACAAATTTAAAGTAATGATAATTTTCATTAAGGGTTTCCAACAGCATCCCAAAAGTGCTTTGGGTTTCGGTTTGTTTTACGGCAATCATCCCATTCAGAGATTTATTGATGGGTGCTTTTTTAATGGTAGCCAAGCCAATAGGGCCTTCGGAGAAAAACCCTCCTGCGCTATCAGAGAAAACCATGTTTACGGAGCTGAAAACAAACATCCTGTTGGCTGCATCTGCAGAGGCAATGTATTTATAAGATGAGAGTTCATTAATGATTTTTTCTCTGTCCTTTTTCTCTTTCATCATCAATACAAAAGCATTGTAGGTAGCAGGCGTGATACCTGTAATTTCACCCATGGTGTAGGAGGTCATTAGTATGTTATCAGAAATCAATTTTGTGATGTCATCATTCCAAGGAAAGTTGACAATCATTGCCACATTAAAGTTGTGCTTATTATCCGTGAGCCTTTGGGTAAAACTTCCTGCAGATTTAATCTCTACCTTCTTCCCAAATTTACCTCCGAATTTATATTCACCCTCAGTGTAAACTTCTCCATCTTGTTCTTGTAACTGGAAAGTATTGCCACCAACAAACATGGGTATTTCAGTAGTGGGCGGTATAAGTTTTCTGCGTTCACCAAGTATAAATAGTTTTTGTTTTTCGTCATAGGTAAATAATCCAGATGTGCTAAAAACTTCCCTATCTGTTGGGTGTATTTTTTTACCAAAAAGGAGACTATACATCTTCCATTTGCCATCACGGTTATTGAGATATGTGCCGGTAAAAAGCTCTTTATTATCTTCTCCAAACGCCTTAGGGAAATCATACAACACATTTTTAGCATCAATAGTATCTGATGTTTTTACCCATGCGGTACGCAATTGCGGGTAACTATGTTCCGGCATTATGCTGCCATTAAACCAAAGATTTTTTTCTTCTGACTCAAGTGTAACTGCACCTTTAAAAAGTATTTTTGGCCACACATGGAAGTGTTGGGTATCACGGATAGTAGCTACTGCCTCTGTGGTATTATCCTCTGTTGTGTGGATGTCATTAAAAAGTATTTTTATAGAGTCATCATTTTTATCAACATAATTATAAGTACCAAACCCGGTGTATTTATTTTTAGAGAAAATGTTTACTGTTGCATGATGAATTCTGTGATACCTATTAGTTGCATTTGCTATAATTACGGCATCAACAATGGTTTTAATAACGCCCTCTTTTTGTACTGTTATTGACCTATCATTGGTAGCAATTTTAGCATCTGCAATTTCCAATTCTGGTACTTCAAAAGCTTTTAAATTCAGGCTATCCAATTTGTATCTTGCCTTGGCAGAGGTGAACTGTAAATTCTCTTGGGTTGGATTATCCGATTTAAAATAGGCGTCCTTTTCATTTTGTGAAGCAGTTCGTTCAAAGTTAATTTCCTTCTCTTTTAAATCATAGGTAAAGCTATTAAGCGTGGTAGAAAATTGCTGTGATGGCAGTTTAACTTTAGTAGTATCGCTATTGGTATTGAACTTAGCAAAATCCTTTTTCAAATCAAGATTTGCATTAACGCCATTAGTCATCAATGCATATTTTTTTGAGGCATCTGATTTAATAATCAAGTTACCATCTTTGGTGATGATGTTATCCGGTTTAAAAGCAAAATTTTGAGATTGCAACTGTATATTTTGATAGTTGGTAATCCCCTTACCCACCAATTCTACAGGGGTTAGCACAAAGCTCCCTTGGAAAATAACTTTGTCCTTATAAATCTGTATGGGCTCTTTGCGTTTGAACACAAACATGCTATCAGCATATGGCAACCAATGATTATATACACTCTTCCCATCCACAGGTGGATATAGTCCGCCTGCAATTTCAGGGATGTTAAAAACATCAGCATTGGTATTCATAGAGTCCGGAAAGAAAACAAAATCCTGAGAGGTGGTATGGGAAACAAGGTAGTCGGTTTTTCCATTGCCATGCAGTCCTTTATTAGAGAGAAGATATTTCCCAAACCCTTTTCCTTTTCCTCTGTATAGTGCATAGCCTTCTGTGGGGGCTTCTTTAATAAACCCAAGAGAATAATCAGGCTGAATGGTTAAATCATATTTGATATCCGGAAGAATACCCGCGGAAACAAAAGTACCCGGAAACTTCAATCATTCTGCTGTAAAATGGTCAAGATTTTCTATTACAAACGGGTCTATACGAAAGAAAAAACTATCCTTTAAATACACCCCGCCATAGATACTTTTTTTATCATAATACACATAAGATTCTTTGGTACACCTAAAAATAGGATACTCTATATATGGCTTTTTGCCTGACTTATTATTGCCTTTATCAATGTATAAAAAGCCTGTAATTTTTTGGATGGTATTCTGGATGTCATGCATCTCAATCTCATTTCCTTTATCATCAAACTCGGGGAATTTAAATTTTAATGAGTCAATATTATCCAGATTAATTTTGAAAGAATCATAATCAAAATACATCCCGTTGCCCCAAAAATTAAACCTGCCACTATGCACCATTCCATTAAAAACCATGTCACGATTTTTTAAAAATTTTACCGTTTTATTTAATGGAATAATATAGGTTTGTTGGGAGTCACTAAGCTTAATAAGGCTTACCCCAAGCACTGTAAGCTCTTTGGTATTCATATCATAAACACCATTAGGCCTGCCAGATAAATTGGAGATAAATTTAATAACATCAAAGTCTTCTCCTTTGTTGGCAGCCCTTTCATAATGGGCTAATTTATTTTTTTGGGTTACTGTTTTCCCATCAATATCATAAAAAATATAACCCTCCCTACTCAGCAAAATAAGCAGTGCAAGCATATTATCTGGGGTATTGCCAAAGTAGCCAGCAACTGCATCAATAGTGGCAGTGTTGCTACCGTTTTTATCAAAGAAATTTTTAAGTTTGGTGATAGGGTTATAGTCCAAAATCCCCTGCAACTGCAACATCTTGTCAATGTTAAAAAAGTTGGAAGACTCAAAAGAAATATCCTTAGGTGTATTGGAGATGGATTTCAAATTCATTTTGGTGGAGTCCAAATCCCAGATAATATTATCTGGTGAAAACTCCAGCTGATGATAACTGTTAAAGAATGGGCTTGCAAAAACGCCCTCATCTTTACGCGCCATGGTTAGCCTCCTGGTCTTTTCATTATAGTTGAAAATACATTGCGGATGATAAATGGAATCTCCATCACCAATGTAAATTGTTATTGATGCCTTTGAAGAAACCAATTTATCTTTTGCAATCACAAAAGAACGTGCTAGGGCTTTTACAGTTAGTTTACCATTAGAAAAAACCGTTACCATTGCCCTTGTACTATCCGCACTTTTACCAATAATCTGTGCACCCTCTAAACTAAAGCCCCCATAATAATTTATGTTTTGAAATACGTTGTTCAACTTAAATACATTTTGGTAAGAGCTAAACCTTGGGTAGCTTGCCTTTTCTCCTTGGAAGGTAGCCGTAACCTTATCAGAAAATCTTCCTAAAACCGGGGTTTTAAAAAGTGAAGGATAGGTAAGTTCAGCTGAGTCCGAACTATAATCAGAAGTCCGTAAATCAAAGTAATATTTCTTCAACTTAACGGATGCTTTTTCTCTCCCAAAACCAACCCTAGCCCAGTATACATTTCCACCAGTACCTCGCCATTTGTTTGTGTTGATGTAATAGATGCCTGATGTTGTATAGATGCTCATGGTATCAGCCCTGCTATAGAGTTGCAAATCTGTAGCACTGAAAGTTATGGTAGGTTCTTTTTTAAATTCTAAAAGATATGCGTTGCTGCTCACTCTCCATTTTTTGCCGCCATTGTCTGCCAATATCTGGTCTTGGAACAAACTAAACATAGACTCGTTAAACCCTCTGAATTCCTTTTTTTGTTTCTCAATAATTTGCCCCAACACCTCGCTATAAGCGTTAAAAATATCCGATGAAAGTTTCTTATTTTTAATCATCAAAATATTATTAAAATACCCCTGAAAATCCGGGTAAGGGCGCATTTTAACTTTCAACATTTTGTTGCAAATAGCAATTATTTGTTGTTGTTCATCCAAAGAAAATCCACCTGTTTTCCATTTATCTAAAAAATCAAACATGGATTTTTTTGCATCATCCACTGCTACTTCTGTAAAAAAGGTTTTTATCTCTTTTACAAACGCAGCGGTATCTGTGCTAAATTCTTTAAGAATCTTCCTCTCCACTTTGGGTTCATCATTAGCATTTGTTCTTAGGATAGGTTTGTTTTGTGAGAATCCAGCAAAAAACAAAAAGGACAGAAACGAAATGAGAAGTATTTTCTTAATCATAAATAGAGAGAGGTTGTAGTAATATTTTTTTTGATACGTCTATCAGCGCAGCAAATTACTACATTTTAAAAAACGAATAAATAATAATTATTGACAAGGATTTTGAATCCCAAAAAACAGATGCTTTTACAGCCCCTTCATTAGCCTGCAAACCCTTACGCCATCTGCAGTTTGTACTTTAACAAAGTAGATTCCTTTGCTGAAATTTTCAAGGTTGAGGTGCTCTGCATAGCCTTGATTTTTCAAAAGTATTCTGCCTGATAAATCTGAAATTGATATGCTTTCAATCTTCTCAGAAGCAGGTGCAGTGATATAAATCCCCTCTGAAAATGGGTTAGGATAAACTTTAATTAAGTCTGTTGAATTGCCTAATTCTTCAACCAAAGTAACAGTTCTATTTACCCTGAATTCATTGGTGGGTGCTACCTGCAAGCCATTACCGGTTGGCCACACAATCACTATAGTATTAAGGTTAAAACTCTTTTTATTTTTGATGATAACATTACCCGTAACTAAAGCGCTATCCTTTGCTTTTATAAAATGAAAATCAGCCTTACTATTACTTACCACGCCACTATCTGCCAAAAACATAAGGTTGGTAACCACATAAACTATGGCATCCTTGGCGCTATCCGTATTGATGATGGTGTACTGAACATTTACTGTATCACCCGTACTAAGTGTAGTAAGTGGGGTATTAATTTTTAATCCGCAGCTTTGGCAAAGCTTTAATGTTTGGGCATTGGCAGCACCCATTACAATAAAGGAAATAAGGATGGCAGTGAGTAGTTTCTTCATTAGGTTGAAAAATTTTATGTAAAACTATTGCTAATAATTACAAACACAAAGTAAATTTGTTTTTTTTCTTACGCACTTAAGCCAAAATATTTTATGGATATCCTCAATCAGGTGATAGCCCTTATGGGCAGAAAGGAAGTTAAAAACTTTAAAATATATGCAGGGAGGGCATTTATTGGGGAACAAAGAAAAGACCTAATGCTCTTTGATTTCATACGTGAGAAAGGAGAGAATTATACCGATGATGATGCCTTTAAAAAACTCTATCAAGGCGAAAACAAAAATGCTTTCTACAGAATTAAGAATAGATTGCTAGATGATATTAACACCGGAATTTTTTTGCAGGAGTATGGCGACAATGATATTATGCTTGCTTTTTTCTGGACAGCTTTAGGCTTTTATTACCAGGGGAAAAACCAAAACAAACCCGCCCTTTTTCATTTTAAAAAAGCTGAAAAAAAAGCTTTGCATATAGAGAACTATGGATTGCTTGATATCATCTATGCACGCCTGATTCGTATTTCGCAAGAGGTGTATAATGAGAACCCTGAAAAATATCTGGAGAAAAGAAAACACAACCGCAGTCTCTTTAATAAAATGAGTGACCTTGATGATATCTTGGAAGCTGCCGAATACAGAATGAAAGTCTCGCAAAACCTCTCAACTTCTGATTCTGTGCAGGAGCTTTTGAAAATTACTATTGATGATTACACTACTGATGAAGAACTAAAGGATAGCCCTAAGCTCCAGATTAAATTATACCAAGTGGTGAGTAGAATTCTTGCGCAAAAACAAGATTACATTTCCCTTGAAAATTATTTGATTGAAACCTTTGAAAGCCTCACCGAAAAACACTTTTTTAATAAGGCAAATCACTCAATAAAACTGGATATGATTTCATGGATTGCCAACACCCTTTTTGCCAACAAAAAATACAAACCAAGTTTGGAGTACGCAGAAAACCTGCATACCGAAATGGAAAAATTTGATAACGCCTTCTATGACCGCTTTGAGTTTTTCTACTATAATATATTAGTGATTAACTACTCAGCCATTAACCCAGAAAAGGCAATTGAGATTTTGCTTGACCTCACCCAAAAGAGCAAGATGAAAAAAATCTCCGGCAATGGGGTGTTTGTTTACCTTAATCTTTCTTTGCTGTATTACCACAAAAGGGATTTTAAAAATGCCCTTAAATACATCACCAAGCTTTATAGTTTTGAGGGCTACACTGCCACCGATGCCCTCTTTAAACTGCGCATAAACCTTGGCGAATTAATGATGCGCTTTGATACCGGAGAAAAAGACATTATGGAGTACCGCTTAAAGCAAGTTGATAAATTTATGGCAACGCTGCCTAAAGATATAAAACATACCTGGGAGAAAAATTTTGCAGAGGTTTTATCCCTTATGGCAAACGAACCCAATTATTTAAAACACCAAGGTTTTAAGGACAAAGTAAAAAAAGCTTTAAAAGTATTGGATGATGAACAGGCAGGGCAGAGTTTCTTATTTGATTATGGTAAATGGCTAAAGGAAAAGGCGAAGATGGGGAACTAAAGACCTCACCCCAACCCCTCTCCAAAGGAGAGGGGCAAGTCCTTCTCCTTTGGAGAAGGATTTAGGATGAGATCTTACCCAAGTAAGAAATCTCCCCCATAAACCAACCCAAAACACCTTTGAAAGCAATAATGCTGTTTTTGCCGCGTAACGAATACACCAAATAACGATTTACCTATTTAACAGCACCAATACCTTTGACCCATAAACTTAATAACACAAATATGAAAAACACAACACACAACTTTTTTAAGAACGCAATAATGCTTTGCGCATTTGCTTTCTTTATGATTTCTGCCACCAATGTACAGGCAGGCTTTTGCAAAGCAAAGTTCACTTATTCTACTTCGGGCTTAATAGTTAGTTTTAAGGATACCTCCACCGCAAGCTCAACAGCAACCTACTACTGGGATTTTGGGGATGGAAATGGCTCTAATTCTAAAAGCCCAACGCATACTTACAGTTATTCTTCTACTTTCACGGTCTGGTTAAAAATAATAGACTCCAAAAATTCTTGCTCTGATTCAATTTCCCAAACTATAGTTTTACAGAAATGCACTAAAAAAGCCTCCTTTAAATATTATATTTCTGGGTTAAAAGTTGTTTTTACCAATACAAGTACATCAGGCACAAGAACGCGCTATAATTGGGCTTTTGGAGATGGTAGTACTTCTAACTTAAAAAACCCTATACATACATACTCAAAGGCAGGGTCATACAATCCATACTTAATAATCTATGACTCTTTAACAGGTTGTTCAAGTATTGATACTAGTCACTACTATACCCTTTCTAAAACAACATCAAATTGTAAGGCAGGCTTCTCTTATACCACCCCCGGCTTAGCTGTTTATTTTATTGACAGCAGTGTTACTGGAGGATTCACAAAAAAATACTTATGGAAATTTGGGGATGGCGGCACTGCTACCTCACAAGACCCAACACATACGTACTCCAAAGTAGGGACTTATAAAGTAACACTACACATCTCTGATAGTACCTGCAATGACTCCATAACAAAAACTATTGTTGTAAAAGCTTGCCAAGCTTATTACACCTACTATGCTCAGGATAAGAAAGTCTATTTTACCAATAAAAGTTCCTCTGTTTTATATAGTTATTGGACTTTTGGCGATGGCACAACAAGCACAGTTAACACCCCTACCCACACTTACGCCAAAGCGGGAACTTATACTGTTTGCCTGATGATAAGCGGGCTTTGCTATGATACTTTTTGTTCTACAGTTACAGTTTCTTGTCAGGCTTCATTTAAGACTATTACAAATGGAAAACTGGCAACTTTTCAGGCGGACACTATTGGTAACTCTTCTCACGCATACTACGGATGGCTTTTTGGTGACATCACGGGTTGGTCTCCTAATATTACAAAAAACGATTCTCATACCTATGCCAAAAACGGAAGCTATCGTGTATGCTTATTTGTATATGACAGCAATGGCTATGGAAGTTGCAATGCAAATTTGTGTGACTCAGTTAAGATTTCCAGCAGCACAACCTGTAAAGCATATTTTAAAGATGGGGCCGCAGGAATATATCATTGGTTTGCTGCTGATTCTACGGGTAATTCATCTAATGCAAAATATACTTGGAGTTTTGGGGATGGTAAAAGCGCTTCTGGGCAAAATGTGTATCACCCCTATGCGAAAAATGGAACTTATACCGTTTGCCTAACAGTGAATGACAGCTCATCTTCTGGAAAATGCACTTCTAGTTATTGTGACAACACTATACTTGTATCTCATCACTGCACAGCAAGAGTTTCTAATATGACAAGATATGGAACATTCACGTACAACTTTGAAGCGGATACAATCTTAAACTCCCCTTATACAAAGTACATTTGGAACTTTGGAGATGGCAAAAGTGCTACTGGGCAAAATGTTTGGCATGTTTATGCAAAAGACGGTATGCATAAGTCAACCCTAACTGTTATAGATAACGCAAATGCATGCAAAGATTCTATTACCGATAGCTTTCTTTATTATTCCACACACTTCTACGTAAGCGGCAACATATACCTTGGTAGCACAAGCACCACTGCAGACTACGGATATGTTTACCTCATACAATATAACCCTATTGATAGCAGTCTAAAAAGAGTGGATAGCACCGCCTTTGCGCCATCCAATAATGGTACATATTACTTTAGCAATGTGCCCAAAGGTAAATATTTAGTGAAAGCATTTTTGGCACCCAAATCTGCTTACCATGATGACTATCTGCCTACCTACCATGATTCTTCCCTTACTTGGAGTGGCGCTGACTCTGTAAATGTGGATAGCAGCGTTGCCTATGTGGATGTATATTTACGTGCCGGCAGCAATGGCACCGGCCCGGGCTTTATTGGCGGCAAAGTAACGCAAGGAGCTAACAAAAAAGCCGGCGACCCACTTGATAATATTGAAGTAATATTAATGGATGCCAACAACAGGCCTTATA
>JAPLCZ010000159.1 GCA_026391915.1 Bacteroidota bacterium
GTTTGTTTTTCAGCCCTAATTATTCTCATCATTTATCTCTTTAATTATCTTAACAATTCTAGTGTAATTGAAGCCATCTTTAAAATTGCTGGATATACCTATGGACCACTACTCGGTTTATTTGCTTTTGGCTTGTTCTCAAAGTATAAGGTCAAAGATAATTGGGTTCCATTGCTCTGTTTTATGGCTCCGTTGGTCACATATTGCATAGAATACTTTATCACCAACCATACCTCTTACAAGATTGGTTTTGAGTCTCTTATCATTAATGCAACACTAGTAATACTAGGGTTATACACCATAGTTAGTAAAAAAAATATGTAAAAGTTCTTAGTTATCAACACAGCAATTTTAATTTTGAAATTACAAATACCCACTAAACACGTAAAAAAACCAACAAAATATGCAGTTTAATTCAGGTAAAAAAAAACTATTTATTGCGTTATTCACAATTGGGATAGCGTCAATAATGAATGTTTCTGCGCAGGATAATCCAGTCACGCCTCCTGCCGACACAACAAAAAAACTAGCCCCTCCTCCCCCGCCACAAAAACTGGATAACCTTTTTGAACACAAAAAGAAAGCATGGGGAATTGGAGTTCATGTGGGTTACCCTATGTTGATTGGAGATATGCCAATGGATTTAGGTCTGGCTTATGGTCTCAACATCGAAAAATCATTAGGACACACGGTGAGCTTAAGGACCAATATTACTAATGGTTTTGCAACAGGGCAAAACTGGCAGCTACAAAGTGTTGGTAGTATTACTAATAATACTGCAGTTAACGGGACAAATAATGCAAATGCAAATTATGTAATTGGTAAAAAGCCATACTACTCTAATTACAGAATAGACTTTACTCAGATTAATGAACAGATAATCTATAACGTTCATAACATCAATTTTATGAATGCAGAACCCAGATTAAATTTTCATCTAATGGGTGGACTTGGGGTAATGTTGTATGACACTAAAACAGATGTTCTTAATAGCAGCAATGCAATGTATGATTATTCTACGGTTCCTACAGCTTCATCATTTCTTAGCAGAGGCCCAAGCGTAAAAAGTATCAAATCTCAGAGAGATAAAACTTATGAAACAGAAGCAGAAAATTCTGTAAAATCTCTGAAGGTTGGCAGCAGGTATTTAGTACCTATGGCAACAATAGGTGCTGGATTTAGATACAAACTCAGTGACCGTTTTAGCTGGACACTTGAAGGTATTTACGGCATTAGCGGTTCAGACTATCTTGATGGATATCATTGGGCCACTAATGTAGTTCCAACATCAAATAATGATGGATACGCCTATATTAATACAGGAATAATCATTCGCCTTGGTAAAACAGATAATGTTTATTGGCATACCAACCCTCTTCAACTCCCTTTTGAAGCCATCATTGATTCCCGCCGCAGATTACAACGTGTTGATAAAATGGAAAAAGATTTAGGTGACATCAGTATGAAAATAGACACTTTTGGGATGGGATTAGCTGCCCTAAAATCTGATATTGATAGTGATGGGGTATCCGATTATTTTGATAAAGAAACCAATACCCTCCCTACCAATATTGTTGATGGGGCTGGCAGAACAATCTTCTTTAAAGACAATGATGGAAATCTGGTTTTTAACGACCCAACAACTGATGATTTAAATGATGGTGCAGATGAAGATGCAGGAGCTTTAGTTAAGACCATGTCAAATGGAAAACGCTATAAAAAATCAGCGAATGGTAATGTTTATTCCATGAATGAAGATGGAACTAATGAAGAATTAAATTTCAATGAGAAAGACCCAAATGGTACCAAATATCAAACTGATAAAGATGGCAGTAAAATTAAAGTTCATCCCAATGGTACCAAATACCGTATTCTAAAAGATGGTACTATCTATAAAACATCTCCTAATGGAGTAACTTATAAGAGGTCTCCTAATGGCGACATCAGTATTGTAAATGCAGATGGTACAGAAAATATGCTTGACTTTAGCGATGCTACTCCAATTGTTAGTAAAAAATCTAAGCGTTCACCAAATGGCAAAAATAATTTTGACCCAACCAATGAAAATAACAAAATTGTATTGGGCAAAAGTGGAGGATTTGGACCTGGAACTTCCACCGCACTTGGGTTTATCCCAGCCATCTTTTTTGAGACAGATCAATCTGCCGTTAAATACAGTTATTATCCTGAAATATACTCTGTAGCTAAAACCTTAAAAGAAAATCCAAAATCAAAACTAAGGGTTGTTGGATATTGCGATTACAGAAATACTGATGGTTATAATTTGGCTTTAGGGATGCGCCGTGCTAAAAACGTTGCCTATGTTTTAACTTCCTATTTTGGCGTTGGAGAAGGTCAGTTAATTACTGAATCTAAAGGAGAAGCTGAGCCATTAACCAATATGAAAAACTTTGATGCTCTTGCGGCAAATCGTCGTGTGCAATTTGAAGTTATTAAAGCTCCTAAGACACAAAAGAAAAATACTAGTAATTTTTCACCGGTTGATAAAACAACCCCTACCCCTAACACCATGAAGGCACCTGTTACTGAAACAGTTGTTTCGCCGCCCCCTACCACAATAGATAATACAAATACACCTACCACTACAACAATTCCTCCTACAACTACTGAGGCACCTGTTACAACAACCC
>JAPLCZ010000298.1 GCA_026391915.1 Bacteroidota bacterium
GTTTTTATTTCCGCTATTGAATCTTTATTGTTTTCATCGTAGCCTAAAAACCATACATCATTTATAACATTTAACCACAAACTATATGTTTCATAGTATTCAATCAATGATTTTATTTCTTCAGTTTTTATAGAAAATTTTATCTGATTCAATAACTGAAGATCAATTTTTAACTTCTCAGTTTCTTTTATGAACTCTGTTTTTATTGCTTCAACCTTGGAGGTAATTTTTTCAATATCTTCAAGTGTGGCTAAGTTCTTACCCTTCTCCTGAAAATATGATTTAAAAAAAGCTAAATATAATCCTAAACATATAAGAATAATTTGCAGTACTAGTTCAAAATCCATTTTATAAAATCTTTATATACTTACAAAAAGCGCAATTTTCTACATTTCACACCCACCCTTCGGCAAGCTCAGGGTGACAAAAAATCTACTTCTCCATCAACTCAATAATCCTTTCCAGTTCATCAGTACTGCCAAAAGGGATAATGATTTCGCCTTTGCCTTTGTGGGAGATTTTTAGGCGGGCATGCACCTGCGTGGCGCTGGCAATGCGGCTTTCCCATATATCGGCGGTGTAGTCATGGGTTACTTCGGGTTTGTCTTTGGGCAGGGCGGGGGCAACGGGTTTTAGCTTTTCTTTCACCAAGCTTTCCACCTGCCTTACGGAGAGTTCGCTGTCTATAATTTCATCCAACAGGAAAATCTGGTCTTCCTTTTTCTCTAAACTTAATAGTGCCCTTGCATGGCCTACGCTTAGTAAATCATCACGCAAAGCAATTTGTATTTCCTCTGGCAATTTCAGCAGGCGCAGGAAATTGGTAACGGTAGTTCTGTTTTTCCCTACGCGCTTTGCCAACTCCTCTTGGGTGAGTTTGCACTCCTCAATCAGGCGTTGGTAGCTCAGCGAAACCTCAATAGCATTCAGGTTTTCGCGGTGGGTATTTTCTATCAGCGCCATCTCCAACATGCCTTGGTCATTTGCCACCCGCACATATGCAGGTATGGTTTTTAACTCGGCACGTATGGCAGCGCGGGTACGCCTTTCTCCGGCAATAATTTCATATTTTCCGTAACCAATTTTGCGAACTGTAATGGGCTGTATAATCCCATGCACTCTTATAGATTCTGCCAACTCTTCTAGGGCAGCTTCATCAAAATCTTTGCGTGGCTGGAACGGGTTTGCTACAATCTCACTAATGTTGATTTCTGCCTGTCCATTTACCGGAATAGGCGTTTTGCCACTAACATCTGTTTCCACATTTTGCAATAAAGCGGTGAGCCCTCTGCCCATGGCTGGTTTCTTTTCCTTCATAAACTATTCAGCAACTTTTGCAGGTTCATCAACAATTTGGGCGGTAGTCATTCCGTTTTTCAGGCAGATTTCTTTGGCAAGATTAAGGTGGTTAATGGCACCTCTGCTATTAGCATCATGCAGTAGCACGGGTATGCCATAACTTGGGGCTTCACTCAGCCTTATATTGCGCTGGATGATGGTATCAAACACCAATTTTTGGAAGTGGGTTTTTACCTCCTCCACTATCTGTTGAGAGAGGCGGAGGCGGCTATCAAACATGGTGAGTAAAATGCCCTCAATCTCTAATTGTGGGTTGATGTTGGTCTGCACAATTTTGATGGTGTTCAGCAATTTGCCTAAACCTTCTAAGGCAAAATACTCACACTGCACAGGGATGATAACTGAGTTGGCAGCGGTTAAAGAATTCACGGTGATAATGCCTAAAGATGGAGAGCAATCCAGGATAATAAAATCATAATCACTCCTTATTTTATTGAGGGCTTTCTTCATCATAAACTCGCGGTCAGGCATATTGATGAGCTCAATTTCAGCCCCTACCAAATCAATGTGAGATGGCATTAAATCTAGATACGGGATAGTGGTATGCAGTATCGCCTCACTTGGGTGGATGTTGTCCACCAAGGTTTCATAAATGGTATTACGTACTTCCTTGGGGTCAAAGCCCAACCCCGAGGTTGAGTTTGCCTGCGGGTCAGCATCTATTAAAAGTGTTTTAAATTCCAGTGCCGCAAATGATGCCGCTAAGTTGATGGAAGTGGTGGTTTTGCCTACCCCTCCTTTTTGGTTTGCTATCGCAATAATTTTTCCCATGTCTGCTGTTCCTCTATCTTTATTTTAAATTTATATTTCAATGGTTTCACCAATTAATGGCAGTATAAGTTGCTGCCCATTAGTGGTAAAAGTATTCTTTGCTTCCTCAATATCAATCACAATAGCAGGGAAGGTATTATAATGAACCCCCACTACTTTGGTGCAATTTACAAATTTTGCGCATGTGCTTGCGTCCTCTGCGCCCATGGTAAAATTATCACCAATAGGTAGCACACAAAAATCAAGGTTGAATTTTTCGCCTATCAGTTTAAAATCATAGCTGAGTGCCGTATCGCCAGAGTAGAAAAAACTACCCTCCGGCGTACTCACCACAAAGCCACCCGGGTTACCGCCATAGCTGCCATCAGGTTAGGTGCTGCTGTGGAAAGCATAAGTGTATTTCACAGTTCCCCAATCGTATTTAATGCTGCCACCGTGGTTCATATAATGTCCGCCTTCCACACCATGATTACCCAACCAGTAGATTATTTCAAAATTTGAAATCACCTTTGCACCTGTGCTTTTGGCAAGGGTATCAATGTCGGCAATATGGTCTTCGTGCCCATGGCTTATGAGAATGTAATCCGCTTTGATATCAGCCAAATTAATATGCGCTGCTTTGGGGTTGGGGCTGATGAAGGGGTCAAATAACAACCTCTTACCGGCAACCTCTACCGCAAAACATGAATGTCCGTAATAAGTAAACCTCATTTAAAATGCTTTAATTTGCTGCAATCAATAAAAACTTTAAGGGGTAAAATTACAACCCTGCCGCCAATGAGAAATTGCTATTTTTTCTTTTTTTTCCCCATCTTATTAACAGTATTTGGCTGCGGTGGGGATAAAAATAAAGTGGATGGTTTCTTCAATTTCAACCTCTACTCAGGCATCACCTCCCTTGACCCCGCCTTTGCCCGCACACAGTCAAACATTTGGGTGATAAATCAGCTTTACAATGGGTTGGTGCAAATGGATGACAGCCTCAACACACAAGCCTGCATTGCCAAAAGTTGGCGGCTGAGTGAGGATGGTAAAACTTATACTTTTACTTTGAGGGGTGATGTATTTTTTCATGATGATAAATGCTTTAACGGCAAACCTAGAAGTGTTACCGCCACTGATTTTGTATTTAGTTTTGATAGAATCAGGGATGGCAAAACCGCTTCCCCCGGTGCCTGGATTTTCAATGAAAGGGTAAAACAGGATTCTGGTTTTGTGGCATTGAATGATTCCACTTTTCAAATAAATTTAGTAAAACCCTTCCCACCTTTTTTGAGGTTATTGGCAATGCAATATTGTTCTGTAGTGCCCAGAGAAGCCATTGATTTTTATGGTAAAGATTTTAGAATTCATCCGGTAGGTACTGGCCCTTTTAAACTCAGGTTTTATTATGAGGGTGAAAAATTAATTCTGGAAAAGAACCCCACTTATTTTGAAAAAGAAAATGGCAAACAACTGCCTTTGCTTAAGGGGTTATCCATATCTTTTATTGAAAGCAAACAGAATGAATTTTTCAGTTTTATGCAAGGAGATTTGGATTTGGTTTCTGCCATTGACCAAAGTTTTAAAGATAACCTCCTCACCAAAGATGGGGAGCTTTTGCCCAAATACAAAGGCAAATTTGTTTTCCAGAAATCCAATTTCCTCAACACAGAATATTTAGGTTTTAGGTTGGATACTGTTGGTAGCCCATTGCAAAATAAATATGTGCGGCAGGCAATCAACTTTGCTATTAACCGTAACAAAATGATGGAGTACCTGCGCAATAATATTGGTGCGCCGGGGGTATCAGGATTTGTGCCTCCTGCGTTGCTCTCTGGCAAAAAGATGATGTATGAATACAACCCTGAAAAAGCTAGAATCCTTTTAGCCAAAGCTGGTTTTGATGCCAAACATCCTATGCCTGCCATCAAGCTTTCCACCACTGCCAACTACCTTGACCTCTGTATTTTTGTGCAGAAAGATTTAGAAAGTGTTGGCATAAAAGCCAGCATTGACAATGTACCACCCGCCACACTTGCAGAGTGGAAGATGCAGGGCAAAGCAGCATTCTTCAGAGGCTCTTGGATTGCAGATTACCCTGACCCCGAAAATTATTTAAGTGTTTTTTATAGCAAGAATATTCCCCCTTCCGGCCCTAACTATTTTCATTTTAAAAGCAAAGAATTTGATGCCCTTTATGTGGCGTCCTTAGCGGAAACCAATCCCCAAAAACTAAAAAGTCTTTACCTGCAAATGGAAGAAATTATAGCAGATGAAGCCCCCGTTGCAGTTCTATATTACGATGAAACCATCCGCCTGATTGCTACTAGAGTCAAAAACCTTAAGGGAAACCCTATTAATCTTTTGAATTTAAAAAGGGTAAGAATTGAGTAAGAATTTTTGCCATCTATTCACAGATTTTTCTGACAACTGACAGGTTTTAGCCTCACCCCAACCCCTCTCCAAAGGAGAGGGACAACAGGGAACAGCAGTAACTTAAGAGCTTTCCCCCTTCTCCTTTGGAGAAACCCAAAGGGTTCGGCGAAGCCAACGTGTCCTTTAGGACGGATGAGGCTTGGGAATAAGCCAACCCCTCCCACCAACTTCAAACTTTAAACTTCAAACTTTGAACTTTGCCTTCTTTCCATTTTAACTTCGCCTCAAAATCACAATTATGGAATTAACACCTCTTTCGGCAATCTCCCCAATTGATGGCAGATACCGCAATAAAACCCAGCCTTTGGCGCAATACTTCTCCGAGTTTGGGCTCATAAAATACCGCGTATTGGTGGAGGTGGAGTATTTTATTTCCCTTGTAGAAAATGGAATTCCACAGTTGGCTGCTTTTCCCAAAAATCAGTTTGAGTTGCTGAGGAATCTCTATAAAAATTTCTCAGAAAAAGATGCAGAAACCATTAAAGAAACAGAGAAAATCACCAACCATGATGTTAAGGCAGTGGAGTATTTTCTGCGTGATGAATTTGATAAAAACAATCTTGGAGATTGGAAAGAATTTATCCATTTTGGGCTAACCTCGCAGGACGTAAATAATACTGCTATCCCACTTTCTTTAAAGAATGGGATTACAGATGTCATTATCTCTGCTTGGCAAAATGTGTTGTATAAAATTAATAACCTCGCCGCTGAAACTGAGAACATTCCCATGCTGGCACACACACATGGACAACCCGCCTCCCCTACCCGATTGGGTAAGGAGATTTTGGTGTTTTCAGAGAGGCTAAGCAAAGAACTTTCAATCCTCAAAAATGCCCATTACCATGGGAAGTTTGGAGGGGCAACAGGCAACTTCAACGCACATTATATTGCCTACCAAAATATGGATTGGCAAAAGTTTGGGGACGATTTCCTAAAAAAGAAATTGGGCTTGGTACGCAATCAGTTTACCACCCAAATTGACCACTATGATGACCTTGCCCGCATCTTTGATAACCTCCGCCGCATGAATGTGATTATGATAGATTTTTGCCGCGATGTGTGGGCGTATATCTCCATGGAATATTTCCGCCAAAAGGTAAATAAAAATGAGGTGGGCTCCTCCGCCATGCCACATAAAGTTAACCCTATCGACTTTGAAAATGCTGAAGGGAATTTCGGATTTGCTAATGCTATTTTTGACCACCTCAGCAATAAATTACCTGTTAGCAGACTTCAAAGGGATTTAACAGATTCTACTGTTTTGCGCAACATAGGAGTGCCGCTGGCGCATACTCTTATCTCACTGGAGTCTGTGAGTAAAGGTTTAGAAAAACTCATTATTAATTCTGATAAAATGCATCAGGATTTAGAAGACAATTGGGCAGTGGTGGCTGAGGCAATACAAACTATTTTGCGCCGCGAGGGCTACCCTAATCCTTATGAAAAACTAAAACAGTTTAGCCGTGGAAAGGATAAATTGGGCAAAGAAGAATTCACTCAATTTATTAATGAACTGGATGTAAATGCTGGGCTCAAAGAGGAATTGCTAAAAGTAACTCCACATAATTATACAGGAGTTTAGTAAAAATTTTGTGAGCATGAAAATTGGTTTCAATAATAATAGCCTTATCTTAGCGCTTCATTTCAAAATTAGCCGAATGAAAAATATCATCTTAATGTTCTGTGTTTGCCTTGGGATGGCTGCTACTTACCCCGGCAACGACCTTACTTATAAAAAAGTAGAAAGCCGCGAATTTGCCCATGTGCTTAATGGTTTTACCGTTTTTGGTGAAACCTTTACGGATAAAATTTCTGTACGTGTGCTTTCTGTGTATGATGAAACTGGCATCAATGGGGTATGTGATAAGTCCACTTCTTTGTATGTTGCAGTTTCTAATTTTGAGGATTGCCCTGGGCAATCTGTATTTAAAATACAGGGTTTAGCAGCACCTAAATTTATACGTTGGTATAAGGATGATGCAAAGCGCCCCATGTTCCAGATTGAATACGGTCCCTACAACAAACGTAAAACTGCTTTTGTAAAATCTACTTTACAGGGCTTGGTGATACTTGACAAAACTTCTTTTTAAGTTTTACACTTAATGAAATTATAACAAAAACTACTGCTAATTTTGGCAGTAGTTTTTTTGTTTAAAAGGCCCTTGAAATTATGCTAAGAACAATCACAATTCTATTTCTGTTTCTTTCATTTGTTGAGCAATCTAATGCCAAAAAAAATGAGGTGAGGAAAGATTCTGTTTGGGAGGTGAATAAGAAAATAATTACCTCTATACTTAGCTTACCCTATGCCCTAAACCTTGGGTTTGGCTCTTCTTTAAGCCAAGTTTCTTATGGTAATATTAGACTCCTTAAAGTAACTCCACAATTTGGCTATCAAGGATTATTAAGAGGGGAAGTCTGTTTAAGCAAAAGGGTAGTATTAGGTCTCAGTAGTAGTTTTCAAATTGCCAATTCAGATTTTCTTTTGGGATATTATGATAGTACTGGAAAAGTAAGTCCTTATTCTAATAATTCTTTTCAAGTCTTATCATTCCTTGCATCACCATATCTCAAATTAAATAAGAAGATAAAAAACGATAATCTCTATTTAATGGGAGGTGTAGGATTTAACTTTCCTATTAGTATACAAGAACGTATTAATTCTCATTATGTACCATTTAGAAGAGACTTTGAAGTTTTATTAATCAGCGATATCTATCACTATTATTATAATTGTTATGTTGGGTATGAACACAAATTTTGCAACACAAAAACTTTTATAGAAGTAGGTTATTTAAGAGAAATTCATAATTGGGGTACGACCAATACTTACTCATGGTTACCCACAAGGTATTTCACTTCAACCGAATTCCCCAACTACTCCCTCCAACTGAATATTGGAATCCGATTCTAAAAACCACCCCATGAACCATCTTAAAATCTCCCTCTTCCTCCTTCTCCTCTCCCTCAAATCTTTTGCCCAGCAAACTGATACACGCAAAGATTCGTTTGATGTTATTCATTACGCCATCCATTTGGATGTGTCTGATTTTACGAATAAGAGTATTGCTGGTTTTACGGATATCAAAGCGGTTTCGTTGGTGAATAATCTTGACAATATCCGCTTGGAGTTGTTTAAGCTGAAGGTGGATTCATGGCGGCATAGCCTATAATTTGGGTGTTGGGTTTAAGTTCATCCCACATAATGCGGGGCGCACTTGGTTCCCTTGCGTGGATAATTTCCTTGACAAAGCCACCTTTAGTTGTTACATCCTCACTCAAAAAAATCATAAAGCTTTTTGTGGCGGACTGCTAATGGATTCCTCTTTTAATAGCACCACCAATTTATGGCTATGGCATTGGGAACTCACCCAAAATGTTCCCACTTATTTGGCATCTGTGGCAGTTGGTAATTACCTCACCCAAATAAAAAAATACACCAACGCAACCCGAACTATTGATATGGTTTGGGGAATAAGACCTAAGGACTCTGCTACTACCAAAATTGCATTTGCCAACCTTACACAAACCTTAGCGGGCTTTGAAAAATGTTATGGCAATTATCATTTTGATAGGGTGGGTTATGTGTATGTTCCTTTCTACGGAGGCGCCATGGAACACGCCACTAATATCGCTTTTCCGCCTTATGGCTTTGCAGGTAAAACCTACGAATCCACGGCGGCACATGAGCTTTCGCACCATTGGTGGGGAGATTATATGACTTGCAGCAGCGCAGAAGATATGTGGCTGAATGAGGGTTGGGCGTCTTACTCTGAGAGGATTTTTTCAGAGAATGTTTATGGCAAAAAAGCCTATCAGGATGAGGTGCGGAAAAACCATTATAATGTTTTGCGTTTTGCACATCATTATGATAAAGGTTACCATCCCCTCACCCCAATGCCCCAAACTTTTACGTATGGAGGAACTGTTTATTGGAAAGGTGCTGATGTGGCACACAGCCTAAGAGGGTATTTGGGGGATAGCCTTTTCTTCAAAGGCATCAAAGGTTTTTTGGATGACTTTGCCTTTAAAAGTGCCAGCAGTGCTGATTTTAAAACCTCTTTAAATAAACACACCGGTAAAGACCTCACAGACTTTTTTGCAGGATGGGTGTATGCCGCAGGATTCCCACATTTTGCATTGGATAGCATTGGGATTTCGCCTGCAGGTGCTGACTATAAAATTGAAGTTAAAATTTCTCAACAATTAAAAAAAGCACCTTCCATTTATAAAAATACTCCTATAGAAATCATTACCATTTTTGAGGATGGAACAATGGATAAAAATTCTGTTTTGATGCAGGATTCTCTGGCTGCTTTTACTTTTACAAAAAAGAAAAAGCCCATCACTGCTATTGTGGATATGGATGCCAAACTATCTGACGCTACAACCAAAGAATATAAAACTATCTATGCAACAGGAAAATATTCTTATACAGAATCCTTGATGGATGTTACTGTAAATACCATCAATTTTAAGGATACCGCCACCCTATTTATTGCGCACCATTGGGTAGGCGCAAAGCATGGTAAAAACCTACCGCTTTACGCCAAAATTTCCCCACAACGCTACTGGACTGTGGATGGATATTTACCTAATGGTTTTACCGCAAAAGCAACAATTGGCTACGATGGAAAAGTAGGTACTGACTTCACCATTGGCTTTTTAGATGATGAATTAATTGATAAAACAGAAGACAGTCTGCATTTGCTTTACCGCCGTTACCCGCAAGATGATTGGCAAGAACACCCTGACTACACAAAAATCATGGGCGCCAAAACCAATAAAACCGGAAGCATCACTATCAACAAACTTTTGTTGGGGGAGTACACACTTGCCATGAGCCCTAAAGTTGTAATTGCTATAGAAGAAACCACAGGCTTTGATACCTATTTTAAAATTTATCCCAACCCTGCCAAAGATTTTATAAGGATAGAAAACCTTGGCAATCAAAAAATACAAAGTGCCACTTTATTGAATTTAAAAGGGCAAATAATTTCAACCGTTAAGTTTAGTGGTACTGAAATTACAGGATTGAAAACTATAAATACCGGAATCTATTTTGTAAAAATAGAAACTGCTCAAGGCAGTTTTGTGAAGATGTTAGTGGTGGAATAGTTCTTAAGTAATCTTGGGTTTTTATTCACATAAAATTGCTAAGTAAATAAGATAATTTTTAATGTAAAAAAGAAAGCCCTGCATTTTTTGCAGGGCTTCTTTTTTTTATCTGACAACTGATAACCGACAACTGACAACTCCTCCCCTACTCCTTGCCGTGGCAGTTTTTGTATTTTTTTCCGCTGCCGCAAGGGCATGCATCATTGCGCCCAATTTTTGGGGCAACCTTTACAGGCTCTATATGTTCACGGCGGGGCTCTGCCTCCATTAACCCTGTTTCAGGATAATTTTGTTGGGCATTGTAGATGTCATCGCGTGAAGTTTTTAGCATTTTATTTTCGCGGCGTGGTGCCACCCTTTCTTCACGCAATTCCTGCGGCTCATCGCTTTCAATATGTCCTTTAAAAATCATGGAGAGGATTTCCCTGCCCAACTTCCCAAGCATTTGTTCAAAGAGTTTAAAACTCTCAAACTTATAAATAAGTAGTGGGTCTTTCTGTTCTAAATATGCATTTTGTACGGATTGGCGGAGGTCATCCAACTCACGCAAATGTTCTTTCCAATGGTCATCAATTATGGCAAGGGTAATGGTTTTTTCAAAATCATGAAGGATGAGTTTTCCTTTGCTTTCTATGGCTTTTGTGAGGTCTGATGTTATCTGGATAGTTTTAATTCCATCCGTAAAAGGCACAATAATATTAGCAATATGTTTCCCTCTTTCTTCGCGGATGCCTTGCAAAATCGGCAATGCCCTCTCTGCTATGTATTGGTTTTTGCGGTTGTATTGTTCTTCTAAATGATAGAATAATTTTTCCGCCAAAGCCTCCGTTTTGGAATCCATAAACTCCTGCTTATCAAAAGGCAATTCAGCAGCAAATACTTTGATGATCTCCAATTGCAAATCCTCGTATAAGCCCGCAGAATGATATTGAACCACCATCTCATTGGATAAATCATCCAACATATTTCGGATATCCACTGCCAGCCTTTGCCCATAAAGTGCATTGCGGCGGCGGGTATAAATTACCTCACGTTGGCTGTTCATTACATCATCATATTCCAGCAATCTTTTGCGGGTACCAAAATTATTTTGTTCTACTTTTTTCTGCGCCCTCTCAATAGATTTTGTGATGAGAGAATGTTGAATTACTTCTCCTTCTTTCAGCCCCAATCTATCCATATACTTTGAGATTCTATCAGAACCAAAAAGGCGCATTAAATCATCCTCCAAAGAAACATAAAACTGAGTAGAACCCGGGTCTCCTTGTCTTCCTGAACGCCCACGTAGCTGCCTATCTACACGGCGGCTTTCATGCCTTTCTGTACCTACAATGGCTAATCCTCCTGCCTCTCTTACGCCAGGCCCAAGTTTGATATCTGTACCACGACCTGCCATATTAGTGGCAATAGTTACAGTGCCAGCGCGCCCAGCTTCTGATACAATTTCTGCTTCACGCAAATTTTGTTTTGCGTTAAGTACATTATGTTTGATGTTGCGCAACTTCAACATCCTGCTCAACAATTCTGAAACTTCTACAGAGGTAGTACCCACCAAAACAGGTCTACCGGCTTCGGTAAGTTTTACTATTTCCTCAATAGAAGCATTGTATTTTTCACGGATGGTTTTATAAACCAAATCCTGATTGTCTTTTCTGATAACAGGTTTGTTTGTAGGGATTACAGAAACATCTAATTTATAGATTTGCCAAAGCTCCCCTGCCTCGGTTTCTGCAGTACCAGTCATACCGCAAAGTTTGTGGTACATCCTAAAATAATTCTGCAAAGTAATGGTAGCGTAAGTCTGCGTAACAGCCTCTACCGTCACATTTTCTTTGGCTTCAATGGCTTGGTGCAAACCATCAGAATAACGCCTGCCATCCAACACACGACCCGTTTGTTCGTCAACAATTTTTACTTTGTTTTCTGATACAATATATTCTACATCATTCTCAAAAAGGGTGTAGGCTTTTAGCAATTGATTGATGGTATGTATGCGTTCTGATTTTACGCCAAAGTCCTGCATCAACTCATCTTTTTTCTGTAACTTTTCTTGCGCCCCAAGGTCGGTTTTCTCCAAATCTGCAAGGCGGCTACCCACATCAGGTAGTATAAAAAATTCTTGATCTTCCCCCGAACCTGTGATGAGTTCAATACCTTTATCTGTAAGCTCTACTGTGTTGTTTTTTTCATCAATTACAAAGAAGAGTTCTTTATCCACTTCAGGCATATATTTTTGCTGTTCCTGCAAATAATAATTCTCTGCTTTTTGCAGATAGGTGCGCATACCAGGCTCACTCAAAAACTTAATCAGTGCTTTGCTTTTGGGCAATCCACGGAAGTTGCGCATGAGTAAAAGACTTGCTTCTTTCTCTTCTTCCTTACTCAATTTATCTCCATTGGATAAAAGCGTTTTTGTTCTGGTAAGTGTAGTGTTGAGGTATTGCTTTTGGGCTTGCACCAATTTCTCCACACTAGGTTTCATGTCATGATATTGGTGGTCATCACCGCGAGGTGTTGGGCCAGAAATAATCAATGGCGTTCTTGCATCATCAATCAATACCGAATCCACCTCATCCACCATTGCAAAATGATGTTTGCGTTGGACCAATTCCTCTGGGTCATGGCACATGTTATCCCTTAGATAATCAAAGCCAAATTCGTTATTGGTACCATAGGTTATATCGGCCATATAGGCTTTGCGCCTTTCCGGTGAATTGGGCTGATGATAATCAATACAATCTACCGCAAGGCCATGAAATTTAAACAAGGGGCCATTCCATTCGCAGTCACGTCGGGCCAAATAATCGTTCACTGTTACTATATGAACACCTCTTCCTCCGATGGCATTTAAGTAAGCCGGCAAAGTTGAAACTAACGTTTTTCCTTCACCTGTAGCCATCTCCGATATTTTACCGGAATGTAAAACCATACCCCCAATCAACTGCACATCATAATGGACCATGTTCCAGTTTACAGTAAGTCCTGCAGCATCCCATGAATTTTTATAAACCGCTTTATCGCCTCTTATTTCCACAAAATCTTCGGTAGTGGCCAGTTCTCTGTCGTTTTGCGAAGCGGTAACAATCAACTCAGGATTTTCAGAAAACCTGCGGCTTGTTTCTTTTACCAAAGCAAATG
>JAPLCZ010000031.1 GCA_026391915.1 Bacteroidota bacterium
ACCTGGACTCTTCTGGACCAAAACCAGACGTGTTGCCAGTTACACCATCGGACAATACGGGTGCAAAAGTAGAAAAAAATATGCTATCACTCCAAGTCTACTTTACTTCATGATACTTTTTCTTTTTCTCAGGCTTGCGATTATAGTCTCCATTTTTGATGGATTTTATAAACTGAGCCCATGCAAAAGGGTTAAGTAATGAGGTGGGTATGGCGCTGCCATTAGGGCCGCCAAAAAGAAAATAATTCTTTTGCCCACCAGAATAATAAAATGATTTTTGGAAATCCTGAAGAGTTCTTCCGCCCAACTCATGCCCATCCTGCGGCAGACTTTCAGCTATATCATTTAAGGTTTGTTGTTCTAAATTTTTACGTGCTATTTCTGAATAGCCATCTTTTAATTTCAACTTTAAAAATGCTTGTTTAAACTCCTCTTTAGTTGGCCAAGGGTATATAGTGCCTCCATGAAAAACCAAAGTATCAACTAACATTGAAGGGTTATAAGATATTGCCTCTGTTTGGGTGGGGGTTACTATCAAATTATAGGGTTTAAACCCCACGGCACTAAACTGCACCGTATCATTTTCCCTTACCACTATAGCATAGAAGCCGGTATTATTGGCAATAATAGAATTAGAAGTGTTTTTTACTTTTACGGCGGTGTAGGGAATCACCCCAATATTAGGGGAACTAACAACGCCAGTAAGCTGAATTAGTTTTCTGCTATCCTCAGAAAAAGGCAAACGCTGTGCTTGTACTAAAGTAGTAGCAGCTAATAAGAGGAATAAAATTCTGAAGATTGGCATTTAATTAAAACGCAAATTTAGCGGATTTGGGTACCGATATGTTACTGATATAATTCTAGAGTCAATTTTTATTCCTCCACAAACATTTCTGCGGCAATGCCATCGGCCATTAGTTTCCCCTCACGTGTAAGGAAGATTTTATCTCCGTCTTTATAAATCCTTTTTTGTAAAAGGTATTTAGAAATAGTTGGGGTGAGGTGTTGTAGATAATCCTCTCCAAATTTGTCTTTTATAAAAGCTAAATCAACACCCCATATAGTGCGTAGTTTGGTGAGGATATATTCATTAAATTTATTGGCATGGGTGAGGGTTTCTAACTCAAAATAAGGGGCCGTTGTTGGTGGTGCACCACCGTTATTGGAAAGATTGAAAGGTTTGTCACCCTGAGCTTGCCGAAGGGCGGAATAATATGGTTCGGCAAGCTCACCATGACAGCTACTATCTGCTGCCGAGGTTGGTGGCACACCAACCGCACCATGAGTAAGCACCCCCTTGGTGTAAGCGAAGTTATTTGCCACATTCCATTGGCGGGTTCTGCCATCAAAAGAATGTGCTGATGGACCCAAACCAATGTAGGGTTTGCCCTGCCAATATGCGGTGTTGTGGCGGGCAAAGTTTTCATCACGGCAGTAGTTGGATATTTCATAATTAATGAAATTATTTTCGGCGGAAAAATCCAACAAACGGAAATATCTTTCTTCAAAAATTTCATCTGTGGCGGCAGTGAGTTTTTTCTTTTTTACAAGATGATTAAGATGAGTACGGGGCTCCACAGTTAAAGCGTAGGCAGAGAAATGTGGTGGGTTGAGTTTTGCAAGAAAAACTAAATTTTCTTCAAAGGTTTTTTGGGTTTGGTTGGGGATCCCAAAAATCAAATCAACACTAATATTATCTATACCCGCCTGCCTTGCCCAGGGTACACATTCCATAGCTTGTGCTGCGTTGTGGGCACGGTTCATAAACTGCAAATCTGTATTATTGAAAGATTGAATTCCTATGCTCAATCTGTTAATGCCAATCTTAGCAAAACGCACAAGTAGGGCAGGGGAGAGGTTATCGGGGTTTGCCTCTAAAGTAACCTCGGGATTAGGGGCAATTTCAAAATTATCATAAATGCGTTTTAGGATTTCATGCAACTCTTCCACCTCTAAAATAGAGGGAGTTCCACCACCAAAATAAATGGTTTCTATGGGTTCATTAGCAGCATAGTTTCTTTTTAGTGTAATTTCGTGATGGATGGCTTGCAGCAACTGCTTTTTAATCCGGAGGTTTGTACTGAAATGGAAATTGCAATAAATGCATTTCTGTTTGCAAAAAGGAATATGGATGTAGATGCCTGCCAAAAGAATTTGAATATGAGTGGCAAATTTCAGCTAAATAAAATTATAGTTTTTTTCTTTGTGATGGCGGGGCATTTTTGTTGGGGGAAATCCTTTGTCACGCTGAGCCTGCCGAAGGGTGGGAGGCTACCAACAAACCATGAAAAAAAACTTACTATTATTGTAAGCGGAGATTCCTCTTTTTTTTATTCCAAAATCCATTATCCAAAATCTTTTACTACTGAAGAAGAGAAACAAAAAATACTAAATAACGTGAGGATGGATTTATATAAATATGCCTACCTCACCGCAGATTTTTATAAAACAGAAGAGGACTCAGCAGAGTGCAAAGTATTTCTACAAACCGGCATTCCTTTTAAATGGGTGAATTTAAAAACAGGAAATATTGACGAGGAGTGGTTGCGGAAATCGGGGGTAAATAAATCCATCAGTGGGGAGGTTTTTAATTATCATAAACTCTCATCCCTCATGGAAAATCTGGTGGGCATTGCCGAAGAAAATGGGTATCCTTTTGCCTCGGTTTCTTTAGACAGTATTGCCATTTCCGTCGAAGGAATCTCTGCCAATTTGAAGTTGACCAAACGCAGAAAATTTGTTTGGGATAGCCTTATGATTATTGGGGATTCTTCTATCAATGCAAAGTATTTGGCAGGGGCTTTAGGAATAAAAGAAGGGAGACCATATTCAGAAAAAGCGGCAAAGCAAATTTATCCAAGGCTAAGGGAGTTGGTTTATATTCATATTCTTCAACCACCTGTTGTTAGTTTTATGAATGATAGGGCAACGGTTAAATTATTTATTGAAGAAAAAGTAACAGGTAGAATTAATGGGGTGCTTGGGTTGGCGCCGGCATCATCTATCAATAAAAAATTTACCATAACTGGTGAAGCAGATTTGGCCTTGCTGAATTTATTAGGAGAAGGGATTGAGGTTGGGGCTTCCTATAGAAATTATCTCTCAAGCGCAAGCCAGATTGCTGCTAATATTTCCTATCCATATATAGTCGGGTTGCCTATTGGGCTTTCAGGCAACTTTAGTTTGCAACGGTTTGACTCTACTTATAATACTATTGATGCCACAGTTGCCGGGAGTTTTTTGCATTCAGGGAATGACTATTTAAAATTCTCTTATACCTACAGTCAGACAAATCTTTTGAATGGAAATTATTATGCAAAACAAAATGTATTGCCTCCTTTTTTAGATGTGAATGTGGATTGGTTTGGGTTAGGTTTCAAAACTCATAAACTGGATTATATACTAAACCCACGCAAAGGATATTCTATAATATTAGATGCTGAAACCGGAGTAAAAAAAATCAAGAAAAATCCTTCTATTAATGAAGAACTTTATAAGAATACCCGGCTCTCAAAAGTAATTTACAGGGCAAAGATTTCTGCCAATCATTTTATCCCCATAATGAAAAGAAGTACTTTAAATCTCGGGCTAAATGCAGGCATATTAATAGATGATGATGCATCCTATAACCAGTTGTTTCGGTTTGGTGGTCTTAATACTTTAAGAGGTTTTGATGAAGGAGTTTTTACTGCAAACCAATATGCTATTATAAAAGTAGAGTACAGATTTTTAACAGATGAAAACTCAAATCTCCATATCTTTTCCGATGCGGCTTGGTATAGCAGAAAAGTGCAAACCCAAAAACTAGAGGATAAACTTTATTCGGCAGGGGTGGGCTATAACTATTATGCCCGTGTAGGAGTTTTCTCAATTAATTTTGCAGTGGGTGCCAATCAAAATTCATCATTTGATTTTAATGCTACCAAAGTCCATGTTGGGTATTTATCAAGATTTTAATTGGGGTCATATTTTTCAATGAGGAAGTACATACTATTAATAGTAGGATTATTCCTGAGTTTCCTATCAGCAAAGGCAGTGTCAAAAGACAGCATTACTACTATTGATAGTATTGAGAAATCTCATATATGGTTTGATAGAGTAAATTCAAAATATTTTCTAAAAGCAACAATAGATTCCGCCTTCACACAAAAAGGGATTTCAAAGCCAAGGTATAGGAATTTGCCTTATCCATTCCCAACATATTACTTCTATCTCCTCTCTGGATTATTGGTGTCGTTTACCATTTCTATTTTTAGGAACAGCCAATATATCCTTCAAATGGTCAGAGCTTTTTCTGATGAAAATTTATTGAACACTTTATTCAGGGATGGCAAATTTGGTTTTGGTTTTATGAGTCTTTTATTTGATTGTATATTCTTGGTAAGTGCAAGCATTTTTATCCAATTGGTTTTCTTCAAACAAAACGAAGAATGGTATCCGTGGATTCTGATTTTCACTATATGTATATATTATTTAAAACTTCTGCTTATTCAAATAATAGCATACGTATTTCATCCCAAAGAAAATGGGATGTTTCATTCCTTAAGTTATCTTTTATTTTTCAGGATTGCAGGGGTTCTTCTTTTCCCTCTGCTTTTTCTTAGTATTTTTCAAATCACATTTCCAATACAGGAGATTCTGCATTATTTCTTTATTGCATTTGTAGCTCTATATTCTTTATGGACAATACAACTTTTACTAAGAATGGGCTTAAATGGGTTTCCCCGCTTTGTTTACATTTTTATATATCTTTGCGCCCTTGAATTATCACCGGTTCTGATTTTACTAAAAAATATCTCAATTGCATAAAACCTACAATGGCTACTCCTGTAACTAAAGAACCCAAGGTAAAAACCATTCTTATTTCGCAGCCTGCCCCTATTGATGGGAAGTCTCCTTATGACGACCTCAAAGAGAAGTATAAGGTTCAGGTTAGTTTCCGTTCTTTTACAAAAGTTGAGGCATTCACCGCCAAGGAATTTAGGAGAGAGAAAATTAGTATTCTAGACTTCGGCTCTATTATTTTTAATAGCCGTGTTGCAATAGAACATTTCTTTAAACTTATTGTTGAGCTGAGAGTAGATATGCCAGCCGATATGAAGTACTTCTGCATTACTGAAGGTTTAGGATTGTATCTTCAAAAATTTATTACCTACAGAAAGAGAAAAGTATTTTATCCAAAAACTAAAGAGGTGGAGCTAAATGCACTTTTCTTAAAACATAAAAATGATAAGTTTTTAATTCCATGCGCTGAGGCGTCTCAAAATGACCTTACAGTATTTCTTAGGAAGAATAAGATTGTATGTCAAGAAGCCTACATGTACAGAACGACCTCCGCAGATTTAAGTGATTTGTCTGATGTTTATTTTGACATAATTGCATTCTTTACACCAACTGGAATTAAATCTTTATTTGAAAATTTCCCAGACTTTCAACAGAACAATACAAGGATTGCAGCCTTTGGTCAATTCACATGTCAGGCAGTGCGTGATGCTAATCTAAGGCTTGATGTGGAGGCTCCAACTGCTCAATCACCCTCCATGAAGATGGCTTTGGAAGAATATATTAAGAAGGTGAATAAATAGACTATCAGTAGGTTAAGAGATTAATTCATGAAAAAGATTAAAAAAAATAAAAAATATTTTTGCACACAAGATAATTATTTTGTTAATTTGACGTTCCAAAATCAAAACGGCTGGATGAGAAAAAATTTATTTTTTAGTTTTTTGTTCTGTGTTACAACGGTTATATCCGTCTTTGCTCAGAGGGATCCCCAGTTGACCCAACACATGGAAAATAAGCTTCAATATAATCCTGCTTATTCAGGCACTAAGGATGCGATTTGTGCAACTTTGGTTTATCATAATCAATGGTCAAGTTTTAAACCCAGTCTTGATGATGGTAGTACTGCACCTATTACCCAAACATTTAATATCCATGGCAGGTATGATATAAACCAAAGTGGAACAAATGCTATTGGTCTTGGTTTAACAACAGTAAATGATAATCTTGGATTTGAACACACCTTTGGATTTTCCGGGGTAGGTTCTTTTCACCATAGGGTAAAAGATATAGATATTAGTGCAGGCTTATCCGTAGGCTATGCTCAAGTGGATTTAAAACCAAAATGGTTTGCAAAAGATCCTGCTGATCCAAGACTTCCAGCAAGTATCAGTGATAAAGTGATTGATTTAGGTACTGGAATATATGTATCAAGTTCCAAATTTTATGCAGGTGCTTCATTCCTTCATATCAACGAACCGAAATTAACTTGGACTAAGGGAGGAGAAAGCAAATATGTGCGTTCCATGTACTTCACAGGTGGGTATAATTATTTAGTACCAAATTCTAAATTTGAAATACAACCTGGGATTCTTGTTAAATATGAGAAAAAAGCACAGTTTGATTTACATGCTGTTGCAATGTATAATCAAAAATTTTATGGGGGTTTGAATTATCATACTGGGGACGCCTTATCTTTGCTGCTGGGAGTAGTAGCACTTTCAACTTCTAAAGGAAGTTTAAAGGTTGGCTACTCTTATGATTTAACAACTCAAGGACCAAGGGCTTTTGGTGGTAAACATGAAATATATGCTACTTATTGTTTCAGACTTAATCTGATTTCAAAAGGACCGATGTATTATGTTGACCCACTATTTTTATAAATAGAAATTATCATAAATAATAAAGTAAAGCGTTAAATAACTACACAAAATTTTCATCATACAAACAATGATTAAGAATACAATGAAACTTAGACTTTTAGTTAGAAATCTACTAGGTGTCACTTCATTAGCAGTAATGCTAAGTGGATGTGGATTAAAAAGTAGTAAAGGAGAGTTAACTGGTGTACCGGGCAGAAAGCCTTGGTATCATAATCAGCCTTACGGTACCGTTTATGTGCCTACTGGAACTTTCCATATGGGGCAGTCAGAGCAGGACATTCTTGGTTCTTTAACTCAACGTCCTAAACAGGTCTCAATACCTGCCTTCTTTATGGATGATACTGAAATTACAAATAATGAGTATCGTCAGTTTGTATTTTGGGTAAGAGATTCAATTGCCAAAAAGACAATTGGAGAGGATCAGTTAATTACAGATGAGAACGGGAATGAGCGCCTTGACTGGTCTAAAAAGATTGATTATGCCGACGCCGAAGTACAAAGCACACTTCAGCCGTTAATGTATAGTGAACAAGACAAAGTAGGTATCAACAACTCCTTTGATACACGAAAGCTAATATATGATTACAAATGGTTAGATCTTCAGGAGGCTGCAAAACTTCAATATAAGCTTAACCCTGTGGCACGTAAACAATTTATTCATCAAAATAAGGATATGATTTATCCAGACACCTTGGCATTTATAAGGGACTTTACTTATTCTTACAATGAACCAATGGCGCAAACATATTTTTGGCATCCTGGTTATGATGATTATCCTGTGGTAGGAGTTAGTTGGAAACAGGCTACAGCCTTTTGTTGGTGGAGAACTAATTTTTTAAATGCTTATTATGTAGAACAAGGTGATCCTGAAGTTGCACCATTTAGGCTTCCAACTGAGGCTGAGTGGGAATATGCCGCTAGAGGTGGCAGAAGGAATTGCCCATACCCTTGGGGTGGTCCTTATACCAGAAATAGTAGAGGATGCTTCTTATGTAACTTTAAACCTTTAAGGGGTAATTATATGGAAGATGGTGGTTATTATCCTGTTAAGGGAACGGCTTACTTCCCAAATGACTATGGTTTATATTGTATGGCTGGGAATGTATCAGAATGGACAACCTCTGCTTATGATGAAAGTATTTACTCATTAGAACATGATTTAAATCCGGACTATTACTATAATGCAAAGGATGAGGAACCGGCTTCTTTGAAACGTAAAGTAATTAGAGGTGGTTCATGGAAGGATATTGGATATTTTTGTCAAGTGTCAACGAGATCATTTGAATACGCTGATACAGCAAAGTCTTATGTTGGTTTTAGATGTGCAATGTCATACATGGGTCGTTCAATTAAGGATAAATAATAATAAAAACAATTTACAAATTTTACTAACAACAATAAACTACAAAAAAAATGGCTAAAGGAAAAGGTTTTTTACACAGCAGAACATTCAAAGTAATGATGTCTAAAGTGTACGGTATTGGTGCAGCGGTGGTAATTCTCGGTGCAATGTTTAAAATTCTTCACGTACCAGGTGCAAACTATTGGATTGGTATTGGTCTTACAACTGAAGCGATGATATTCTTCATTTCTTCATTTGAACCAATGCATGAAGATCCTGATTGGACTTTGGTTTATCCAGAATTGGCAGGTATGGATCCAAAGAAAAAGGAAGAGAAGAAATCATTAACTCAAACTTTGGATAAGATGCTTGAGGAGGCTAAGATTGAGCAAGCTACAATTTCAAGATTGGGTGAGGCATTTCATGGTCTTAATGATAGCGTGAATAAAATGAAAAATGTGGCAGATGCTGCAAATGCAACTAATGCCTACGCTGAAAGTATTAAAACTGCTTCCGCTTCTGTTAGTAAGTTGAATACTTCATTTGAAAATTCAATTGCGGCAATTGATTTACTAGGTAAATCTGGGGGAGTTTTGGCCTCAAATCTTACAGATACTGAAAGCAGGTTTTAGAGGCGTTTGAACTTGTGAATCGTGGTTTGGAAAGTACTAACAAAAGTTTTACTGCCAAAACTGATGAAGTGTATGTCAATTTTAAAAAGCAGATTGATATGCAAACAAGCAAAAAACCCTTATATGATAAGGCAATACAGGTTAAAAATGAAACTGAAATTGTTTATAACTATATTGAAAAAATGAAAGCAGATTTAGAGAAGCTTGGAGAGGGGTATGAGGATGTTGTTAATAAAGCTCATTTGAAAGCCGCTTCCGATTTAGAGGTAGGTAATGATTATCTTATAAACAAAAAAGAAGGAGAAAAATTGAGAGTTATGCTTGATAAGTATAAAGTTCTTCTTAACGGAATGGGAAAGCAAATAAACAATGTCAATACAGACGAGTATGTAATGGCTGTAGAAACTGGCGGTGAAAAGGTTAAAAAGAAATGGGCTGAATATCTGTTTGCAGAAGTTCCTCTTGTTGCTGATTTGACCATTCTAACTAAGCTTCAAAATGACGTTAAGAATGCTGAATCAGAGGTTGTAAAATATCTTTTCAGTCAGATTAATGCTTCAGATTTTAAATTTGATAACCTTATTCCCATGGTTTCTGCAAGCAAACCTTTTGTTCTACAAGGGGAAAAGTTTACGGCAGAAGTTACTTTAGGTGCATATAATTCCAAAGATAAGCCTTTGATTACAGTTGGAGGAAGGACATTAACCGTAGAGGATGGAAAGGCAAAGTTTGAGGAAATTGCTTCGGGTCAAGGCGAAAAGAAATATGAAGGAAATATTGTTGTTAAAGACCCCGTAACTGGTAAGGATAAACCTTATCCGTTTAAAATAGCCTATGCAGTTTTCACTGGCACCGCTACCATCTCAGCGGATAAAATGAATGTTGTTTATGTGAAATTGGATAATGAAATATCAGTATCTGTTCCTGGATTTCCACCTGATAAAGTTATGACAACAATGACTGGCGGTCAGTTATTACCTAATCCTAAAGCAGGTCTTGGGCATTTTATTGCAAAGCCAGAAGATAATCAAGCAACTAGAGAATGTGTTGTAAGTGTTTCTGTTAAAACGGATCAGGGTACCAAATTCATGGGCAAGGCGAGTTATAGAATAAAAAGAGTACCTAAACCTAAAGCACTACTTGGAACTTTAGAAGGAGGATCTGTTAGTAAGGTAAATCTAAGTGTTCAAAAAAGTGTGAGGGCTGTATTAGAGAATTTCGTATTTGAAGGGATTACATATAAGGTACTTTCTTATCGTTACATCTTTGTTCCAAAAGGGGGAGGTAGACAAATGCTTAATGAAGGAGTAAGTGGATCATTAATACCAGGTACTGTTTCTGCTGCTATTTCTTCTGCACACCCTCAAGATATGCTTTTGATAACTGATATAAAGGCTCAAAGTGAATACTTAGGAGTACTTAATATTGCCTCTGGCCCAACATTTATTATTCAATAATTTAATAAAAAGTTCTTATGAAGAAAGGATTAGTTTCTGTATTCGTGTGGTTGACAATAATGTGTTTTGGGCTAAAAGCTCAAAAGCAAAATGATGGAGTACAAAGTGATTTCAAGACCATAGAGTTTATCAATTATGATAAGATGGCTATGAAGGAAAGGAAGATTGTTCCTTACCCATCTCTTAGGGAGGCAGATATTGTTTATGGTAAAAGGCTTGAACGTGTGCTTGATGTTAGAGAGAAAAAGAATTTGGCGTTAAAGTGGCCGAAAAATCCTTTTCATATGATTTTGTGGGATAATATGACTGTTGGTGAAGGAAAGGGATACGGTAAAGTTAAAGCTTATAAAAATGATTCTTTTACAAGTGCTTATACTATAGCAGAATTAAAAGCGCGTGGAGGTCATACCACCACTATTACAATAACTCCTGATCCAACGAATGAGGATTACACTATTGACAAGGATACTATAGAAGCTTTGGATTGGATTAAAATTACAAGATATAAGATTATAGAACTTTGGATTTTTGATAAGCAAAGGAGTACACTTTTCCCACGTATACTTGCGATTTGTCCTTTATACAAGCAGGTAGCAAATGGGATTGAACTTCCAGAGCAAGAGTTGTGTTATATTAATTATGAAGACTTGAGAAAGGCAATGGTTAATCAGGAGATTTATAATAGACAAAACGATGCGATGCGTTTATCTTATCTTGATTTTTTTGAGCTTAGGTTATTTAGTTCATTTATAACTAAGGAATCTAATGAGTTTAATAATGCAATTAAGGATTTCAAAGAGTTTAGTGATAGCCCTATGGATGCTCTTTATGAGGCAGAAAGGATTAAAGATGAACTTTTCAATTGGGAACATGACCTTTGGGAATACTAGATATTGAAAGGTCTAAATAAATAAAAAACCCCCGAATTTCGGGGGTTTTTTATTTATTGTGGAACTAAAAATCCAACCCAACAGAAAAATGCCAAAGCTTATTTTTAATTTCTCCTTCATCAATTCCGTAGGCTCTATCAAGCCTGAAGAAATAGCCAAGCAGCATAAACCTGCATCCTAAACCATAGCTATAAACAAATGGATTACGGTTGGTAATTACTTTAATGGTAAGCGGATTATTATTAATAGTTCGGATGTTATAAGCATTGTTTTCTCCTGTAGGCAGTAGCCCATTCCATGCACTACCTGCATCAACAAATGAGATAACTTGGAAACTCTCTTTAAATGCCGAATGGATAGGTTTGCCACTAAAATACCGAAATACAGGTAGCCTTATTTCAGAATTATAGGTGATGAAAGTATTGCCGTTTCTGGCATTTTGTGCAAAGCCCCGCATATTGGTAGCAAGCATCTTATATTTATAATTTTGGCTTGGGTCAACCGCATTATTCTTATCATATTGGGGGAATAACCAGTTCTCAACTCCACCCAAAAAATATACTACTTTGGCTTGCCCCAAAGAGGTTGCAAATGCAACTCTATTTGCCCAAATGAGTTCACGATGGATTGGCGTGTAGTTTCTTAAATCACCTCCGATGGTATAGAAAAGACTATTATCTTTTGTAAGCCCATAGAAAAAATCAGAGTAAAGTTTGGCTCTGCTGCCACTGTTTAGGTTTGTGCCTTTGGCAATAATATTATCGTAAACTAATTCTGCTTTTAGGCCTGTCCAGTAATCCATCTCATCTTTTTTGTTGAGGTAATTTTTTTCTGTAGAGAGGTAAGTGTTTTTATCCATCCGTAAAAAGCCAGCACCTTTAACAGCAAAGGTTTCGCTGAAAGGATACTTCAATTCATACCTACCTTCATGAGATGTATTTCTGTAGAACTCATTATCACCAAGAGGGTTTTTAAGTTCTCCTCTTCTATAAAAAAGTAGCTTTTTGTCTAATTGTTTTTTGTAGTCTTCAAAAGAGATAAAGTACTCAGCCCCATTAAAAATATTAGCATTTAATCTGAACCCAGCCATGATTCGGTAATCCTTAAAAAGCTCTGAAGTGCCCAACTTAAACATGCCATTGATGGCATTGGTAGCAAAGGCTTCATCCCCGGCTTTGTAGGGTAAATAAGGAGAATTGATAATTGAATTATCCAATTGGGTTATTACAAAGTCAGGCGAAAAGGTTAATTCATACAAAGACTCCAATGCAAACTTTTGCTTTTTGGCTAAGGGTTTTGAGAAAATATCCGCGAGGTTATTTGTGGTAGTTTTTGTATTTTCTTTTTGATTAGATAAGATTGGAGATTCGGGATACTCAACTTTAAAATACTTAATGGTATCAGTGTTTGAATTTGAAAGATGACTACCATTTCCATTTACTTTAATTGTTGAATCTGTTTCAATTATTTTGGCGCTTTCAGGCTCAAGGTGGTGGGAGTGCGGGCTTTTTCTTGAGTTAGTTGCAGCAAGAATATTCATGGGCATGGGCTTGCGGAAAAGGTGGGGCTTACCTCCATATTCAAATAATTCAAACAGAGAATTATTTTTTATTCTTGATGAATAAGAAAGCAAATGCTCAGTATAATTTGTTAGGGCATATGTATAAATAGTATCCTGATAAATATACTGGGTGTCAACCTTAGCAAGGTGATTTTGATGCGTTAAAGAATCAGGAAATTCAATTTTGCTTATGTCTTTTAAAAGAATTTTCAGCGTGTCATTCTTAAACTTTGAGGTATCAGTTTTCCTGAAAATTATTTGCGTGTATTGAAAGGTGCTATCAAGTTTTGCCGCGTTCCTATTTGTTACTCCATTCTCATTTATTAAATAACTTATATAAGTAGAGTCATAGGCATCCGGCATTGTTTCATTAAAGGCAGAGTTACTCATCCGCTTTAAAGTTTTTGGGGAGAATAAATAATCAGGGAAAAGGAAAATATCAAGGCTATTATTAAAGCTATAATTACTGTTGGTATTCACTTTAAAAACTCTTTTATCAGGGCGATTACTGCTGAAAACAACCCCCTTTCCTTTATTCACAAACCGTGGTTCAAGGTCATCATAAATATCATCAGTAAGTGGGCGGAAAAACTGCGTTCTAAAATCAAAAAGATAAATATCTGTTTGGCTTTGTTTAATGGCTGATGCCACAACCCCTCTCCCATCCGCTGAATATGAAATAGATAATACCCTATCCACACTTGTTATGAGTTGCTTTTCTGTTAGCTTCCTTTTTCCCAATTTATATTGCACATAATAGGGCTGAGATTGCGCCTCATAAAAAATACTAAGGATATCCTGAACAGGACTCCATGAAATTACTGGATACTGCAAATCAAACTGATTCCCTGCCCTTCTGTATCCTTGTTTCCAAATTAATTTCTTTCTACCATTGGATAAATTCACCAAATAAACTCTTGCTTTGCCTCTGTCATTTGTGGCAACTGCGGCATAAGTTGCAGTGCGGTTTATATCCCAAGTTGTAATTTTTCCTTTACCAAAAAGTCTTTTGATTTTTAACTCCTCGGCATTGGCAGGAGGCGGCCCACCTGGTTCTGTAAACTCATATTTATAATGTTTGTACCACTCATCAAGTACATCCTCTGTGGTTTTGCCAAGCACAAAGAGAAACCCATTATCTATATTTTTTGATGACCTTGTGTTGTAAATAATATTACTTACTGCCTCCTTGCCATAAACAAAATCCAGATACCGCCAGATGCTATGACCCATTGTAAGTTTATCTTCTTCGGTGAGGTGTTTAAATTTTTTGAATCTGCCTGATAAGATTCCGCTTTTCAATTCAATATCATCATGCGCATCCCAATCTCCGGAGAGGTATTTTACCAATCCATCCACATACCATTTGGGGAGGTTTAGTAAAACTCCATTACTTACCTTCTCCTGCAAGCTCCCACCACTTAGCATTTCAGTTATGGCAATTCTTGCTACAGCTTCTTTAATTTGGCTGATGAGGTGCTGGTGATTGCCATCAAAATATATAATAGCACTGGTAGATTGAATGGAAGTTTTCCCCCCTGTATTCAGCATTTCTTCCTCAATCCTAAAGTTCGCCTGCCTGTAATCTGTAAAAGAATTATAAACTATAAAAGTGATTCTGTCACTTACAGGGAAATCAATTTGTTTCTCAATTTCCTTGATGTATTGTTTGCCGTTTTCCAAAACAAAACGCCCCAACTCTTTTCCCCTCTCATAAAAATAAACATCAAAATTATCCTCTTGATAATACAGCCACATAAAATCTTTGTACTGCACCACATTTTTCCCAAACTCCGTTTGCATACCCTGCCCTAAACCTTTTGCAGCAATAAACACAAATAGTATGAGGAGGAGTTTTTTCAACCTTTATAATTTTGAGGGAAAGTTAGGGTGATTTTCAGAATAAAAGGGAAAAACCGAAACAGTGATTTTATTAGAACAATTTTTGCCAACCCAAATTCGTCATTAATTCACCCAGCAATTATGGAATTCAGGAAACAAAAAAGAAAGACCTCTAAAGCCAAAGTGCATAAAGATCTTAAAGGTTTGGATATTAAAATTGATGAGTTTGGGCAAATAATCTCTAATACTGAGATTGAAAAAATCAATCATTTCCTAGATAAAAACGTAGCCGATTATAGGTTTGAGAGAGAGAATAAGTATTCCCCCAAAGAAGAATTTAAAATCCAAGAACCCGAAGAAATTGATGAGGCAGAAAGCCTGAAAGACATTATCCCCGAAGAAGAAATGCTAAAGAAACCCTCCACAAAAAAGAAGGATAAATAGCCATATTTACCTTATCAGTATTTTGCTTACCTTTGTAATCACAAATTTATCATACAAAAATGCTATCAACAATCTTACTTTTAGCAATGCCTGGTGGCATGGAGCTGGTTCTGATTTTTGCCGTTGTAATTCTTCTTTTTGGAGGAAAAAAAATTCCTGAGCTCATGCAAGGCATTGGCAAAGGCATCCGTGAATTTAACGATGCTAAGGAAAAAGTAAAAGGCAACATTGAGGAAGGGATGAAACCTGAGCCTCCAAAAACCGACAAATAGTCCAGCGGTATTGGCTCATTATCTTGATTATAGCACTCATAGGAAAAACCTTGAGAACGGGGAAACAACATCCGTTGCCACAGTGCAAGGGTTTTTAGATGCCATTGTAGCAAAACAAAATCTTAACATTTTCTTAGAAGTATTTGCCCAAGAAGCTTTGCAAAAAGCTGCCGAGGTAGATGCCAAAATCGCTAATAAAACGGCCGGCAAATTAGCTGGAATGGTGGTAGCCTTAAAGGATAATATCTGCTATAAAGGGCATAAGGTTTCCGGCTCTTCCAAGATTTTGGAGGGCTTTGAATCCGTTTATTCTGCCACTGCTACAGAAAGATTATTAGCTGAGGACGCCATCATTATTGGGCGCACCAACTGCGATGAATTTGCTATGGGTTCCTCCAATGAGAACTCTGCCTATGGCAAAGTTCTCAACCCTTTAAATACAGAATTAGTACCCGGTGGTTCATCAGGGGGTTCTGCGGCGGCGGTGGCTGCCGGGCTTTGCCATGCAGCTTTGGGCTCTGATACTGGAGGCAGCATCCGCCAACCCGCTTCTTTTTGCGGCGTGGCAGGTTTGCGCCCAAGCTATGGAAGGATTTCCCGACACGGCTTATTGGCTTTTGCTTCTTCCATGGACCAAATTGGACCTATCACCACCAATATATTTGATGCCGCACTTTTGCTGGAAGTGATTAGCGGAAAAGATGAATATGACAGCACCGTTTCCACCAAAGCAGTGCCCGCTTATTCGCAGGAATTGGCATCTAACGAAAAATATAAAATTGCTTATTTAGGAGATTGCATCTCCAATGATGGGGTGGATAAGGAAATCCAAAATCGCTTTTCTGAGATTATGGAAGGGCTTTCTGCGGATGGATTTAGTTTCTATGACACCACCTTCCCATACCTTGATTATGTAGTGCCTACCTATTATGTGCTGGCAACGGCAGAGGCATCCAGCAACCTTGGCAGGTATGCAGGGATGACTTACGGCTACCGCGCTAAGTACACTGAAAACTTAGACGATTTAATTATAAAATCACGCACTGAGGGCTTTGGCGCAGAGGTGAAGCGCCGCATAATTATGGGCACTTTTGTATTGAGTGAGGGCTACTATGATGCGTGGTACACCAAAGCCATGAAGGTGCGCCGCATGATTGCCGACTACACCCACAAAATGCTGCAAGAGCATGATTTTATTATGCTGCCCACTACGCCCACCACTGCCTTTAAAATTGGGCAGAATACTGGCGACCCCATTGCCATGTATTTGGCTGATATTTTTACCATACAATCTGCTTTGGCAGGTGTGCCCTCTATCTCTTTGCCCCTTGGGCAGCATAGCAACGGGATGCCTTTTGGCATACAGCTTATAGGCAGAAAGTTTGACGAAAGCCGTATGCTTGCTTTCTCTGAATTGATGATGCAGAAGTTTGGGAAGTAGATAACTTTGGATAAATAAAAAAGCCCCGCTTTGTTGCGGGGCTTTGTGTTTGTTGGCGGTGCAAAACTAAGTTTTGCTAACGCAAGGACGGAGTCGGAGACTCCGCCCAACGGGGGTTATTTAAACTTAATTGCTAAGTCTTCTTTTTCATCTCCAACAATTACAGCATCAAATGGAAATCCTTTCTTTTTGGCAGATTTCACACAGGCTTCTGCCATATCTTGACAACTTGGGCAACCAATTCCATGTACAACCGTTTGAAATTGAAAAGCCACGTCGTAAGGCTGTACTTGGGTGGATTTCATGAATACTAACTTGCCATCAATTTCAATAACATTTGCTAGTGTTTTACTTTTCTGATCAAACCCAGCTTTGAAAGATAATCCTACAACCGTTACTAATGTAACAAGTACAATAGTGAAGATTTTTAGTTTTCGTTTCATGGTCTATTATGGATAAATCAAATCAGTTGTATTTCCACAAGATGTTGTTACTGAAAAAGACTTGTCTGTAGGATAAACTAAGTATCCACTTTTTTGCAAAACTCTAATTGAATAAGTTCCTACCTTCATACTTACTTTCTTGGTTGTGCCTCCATCCATATCAAATTGTTCAACAGTATTAATGTAAATTTTGTATGGATTAGATGAACTGTTTATCAATTGTAACATCCCTGAAGAATATAGAATAGTCCCAATTGTACTTGCCTTCCCTTCTACAAGAGGGGCAGTGCTAGTTCTTATCCCATTTTTATTGTTTTTACAACCACTTTCAGCAGCCCAATAGTATTGGATTCCTGATAAGCCAGTGAAGGTAGCTACACCAGAAGCATCTGAAGTTTCAGTCTTTACCTTATTTGTTCCGTTGTTATAGTCTGATAGGGAAGCATAAAGATCAACGCTTGCGCCTGAGACTTTACTTCCAGAATCATCAGTTAAGGTAATTGCCAATGAGGTTGAACTTTTAAAGCATGAATTAAGGGTAACACAAAGTGTAACCATCAACATTAATAAGAGATTTTTTTTCATTTGTGTTTATTTGTTTTTATTTGTTTTTTAAAGGGCAGGTGAGTGGTTTTTTCCGTTTGGATTTTTAAAACAATTGCCACTAGTTAAAGCAGTAAGAGTTGAGGCTTTGCTACCACAATACTTGCACGCGTATTGTGATTTTTCGCTTCCTTCGTACAAAGCATGGTGCTTTCCTTCTGGATTTTTAAAACAATTGCCTGAGGTTAATCCAGTAAGACTTGTGCTTGAGCTACCGCAGCATTTACAATAGAATTTTTCCATTTTTTATTTATTTGTTTTTTGTTATATTTTTTAATTTTTACTGCACCATATACCTAACCATGTTACTCCAATTAATAGCGGCTTCAATAGCATAGGATGCGGCTTTAAAAAAGTAGGCTTTTTCGCTGGTTAAGCCTGTTATGGTAATTTTTGCTTTGGTGCTAAAGGCGTATTTCCATGCGGCAGATGCGGGTGGTATTACGCCATCTGTAGGCACTTCAATATATTGCCACATATATACTCTTGTATCTTCTTGGGCGCTTTGCTCTAAGTTTGCCACGGCTTGGGTGGTGGTAGGTTTTACCTCAAAACTTGCGGGTGCAGGGTGTTGCGTTTTAGGTGTGGTTTCTCCACCTGTGTAATCAAACCCACTTTGTTGAATTTTAATTTTATCATTGCCAGCAATAGGGATAACATAATTATTACCCAATAATTTTAGTTGCACCTCCAGATTGTGGCGGGCTAAGTTTTTATTATCTGTATCTAATGTGCTACCATTTTCTGCCTTGGCAAGCATGGTGTTAAAGGTATTCCATAATGCCACTATACTGGCAACAGAGGGCACTGGCATTGGGTAAATAGCAATATTCAGTACTATAGTATCTGTAATGTGCTTTGCTTTGAGGCTAAAATCAGGGTCTGAGTAAATCTCAAAATTTGTAGAGAGTTTGAAAGGTTGATTCATTTTTATTTAAAAATTTAGGTTGTTTGTATTTACAGAACCCCAAAGTGCGGGGGAGGTTTGTGCCCCAGCCATAGCAAAAGAGCCCAAAACCTTTGAGGTGGGTACTTTGCTAATGAAAGGGGGTACTTTTGAGAGAAAAGTAGGTACCTCCAAGAAAAAAGGGGGGAGTTTCTTGAGAAAAGGGGGGACTTTTTTTAAGGAAGTAGGGAGTTTTAAGAAAAAGGTAGGGACTTTTCTCTCTGGAGAGGGGACTGCCGAAAGTAAAGAGGGTACTTTTTTAAGAAAGGAGGGGACTTTTGAAACGAAAGCGGGTACTTCCCAAAAAGGAAGCCCTCTAGCGCTTAGTGCTGTTGGCTGTTGGCTGTTGGCTGTTGGCTGTTGGCTGTTGGCTGTTGGCTGTTGGCTGTTAAAGATTTCATTGCGGGTGCGAAGATAGTGGGTTGGGCATTGCCACCAAATTTATTTTTTGCGCCGTCATTAAACTTTCTTCTTCTTAATTTTGCATCTTAATTATTTTAAAAAACAACCATGAATTTTCAACTTACAGAAGAGCATTTAATGATTAGGCAGGCTGCCAGAGATTTTGCACAAGAGCTTTGGAAAGATGTTTTGGAACGCGATGAAAAAGCAAAATTCCCAACAGACCATGTTAAAAAAATGGGTGAATTGGGTTTCTTGGGCATGATGGTGGACCCCAAATATGGCGGTGGTGGGATGGATGCGGTTTCATACGTGCTTGCTATGGAGGAAATCTCAAAAGTAGATGCTTCGGTTTCTGTAATTATGAGTGTAAATAATTCGTTGGTGTGTTGGGGGCTTGAGACTTTTGCTAACGAAGACCAAAAACAAAGATACCTCACCCGCCTTGCTACAGGGGAAATTATTGGGGCATTTTGCCTCTCAGAACCAGAGGCTGGGAGTGATGCCACTTCCCAACGTACAACGGCAGAGGATAAGGGCGACCACTACCTATTAAACGGTACCAAAAACTGGATTACCAATGGCAACTCAGCTGGGGTTTATTTGGTAATGGCGCAGACGGATGTATCCTTGGGGCATAAAGGAATTAATGCTTTAATAGTAGATAAAAACTGGGAAGGGGTAACCGTGGGCAAGAAAGAAGATAAGATGGGCATCCGTTCTTCAGATACGCATTCCATCATGTTCCAGGATGTAAAAGTGCCCAAAGAAAACAGAATTGGAGAAGAAGGTTTCGGGTTTAAGTTCGCCATGAAAACCTTGGAAGGTGGCAGAATTGGGATAGCTTCTCAGGCATTAGGGATTGCCTCCGGTGCTTATGAATTGGCATTGAAATATTCTAAAGAACGCAAAGCATTTGGTAAAGAAATTTCGCAGCACCAAGCTATACAATTTAAACTGGCAGATATGGCAACCAAAGTAGAGGCAAGTCGCCTACTTTGCTTGCAAGCAGCTTGGCTAAAAGACAATCATAAAAGTTATGCATTGGCATCTTCCATGGCAAAAGTGTTTTCATCAGAAACTGCAATGTGGGTAGCGACGGAGGCGGTTCAGGTACATGGCGGCTATGGTTATGTGAGAGAGTATCATGTGGAACGCATGATGCGTGATGCTAAAATTACCCAGATATATGAGGGCACATCAGAGGTGCAACGGATTGTGATTTCAAGGAATATTTTAGCTTAAAGTCCAATTAAGAATTAAGGATTTTAAATTATAGATTAAAATATAATTGGGAATCATTCGTGCTGTAATTGTAGTCTATATTTAAAAGTCTGAAATCATCGTTAAGTACTTCCTCTCCTTTTTTAAGAAGGAGAAACTCCACGTTATTACCTCACCGTTAGGCACGCCACTAACTGTATATTTAAGGAATGGAAAAACCATTCTTAATTCGCCAAATGCCAACCATTCTTATGGCACTTTGCATCATTTATTTCAAAAGGTTTTTCATCAAATAAAACTTAAGAAAAGAAGAATTGAAGATGTGCTTGTGTTAGGTTTTGGAGTGGGTAGTGTGGCGGGTATTCTTCAAAATGAATTAAAGATAAACTGCAAAATAACAGGGGTTGAGTATAGCAATGAAGTCATACAACTTGGCTATGATTTGTTTAAAGTTGATAGATTTAAAAACCTTGAAATTATAAATAATGATGCCTTTGACTTTGTGCAAAATCATACATCAAAATATGATTTAATAGTGATTGATATTTTTGAAGATGCTACCATTCCACCTAAGTTTTTTGGAGAAGAATTCCTTAATAAATTACCTGCCCTAACTACCGAAAAAGGTATGGTGGTTTTTAATATTATTGTCAATACCCATGCTGATGAAGAACGGTTTAATATTGCTAAAGATTTTTTTACAGCGCATGGAGGTAAAGTGCAGGTGATTGAAAAATTGTTTAGCAATAGGGTGTTGTGTTGGGAGAGGATTTAAAACCTTCCTCGCTTTATCTTTGTAGCCAATTCTAGGTACAATTTTATTGCATTCTGAGTTTATTAGGTCCCGTAGTTCAATGCCCGCCTGGCTGACGCAAGTCGGACAGGGATAGAGTACCAGCCCGAAAGATTCATTCTGGCGGGGAAGTTTCCTAAACTTTAGATATAATAATATGCATTTTGCCTATGTATTAAAAAGCAGCAATTTTGAGTATTTTTATAAAGGGCATTGTAAAGATTTAGAAATTAGATTAAAGCAACACAATTCTGGAATGACCAAATCTATTCGCCCTTACATCCCATTTGAAATAGTTTATGCAGAAAGTTTTCAAACAGAAGAAGAAGCTATACACAGAGAGAAGTATTTTAAAACCTCAGCGGGTCGTAGGTTTCTGAAAAAGAAATTATTGATATAGCAACCGCCTCAAATTATCTTTGCCCCATATTTGGTCCCGTAGTTCAATGGATAGAATAGAAGTTTCCTAAACTTTAGATACAAGTTCGATTCTTGTCGGGACTACCAAAAAGCGAAGCCCCGAATAAATTCGGGGCTTCGCTTTTTCAAATCTTAATATCTTTTAATCAATACATCTTCTTAGAGTTCTATATCAAACCGCATCACAGAATCTATCCCTTGTATGGCTCTTATTTTTTGGATAAGTTGTTCCAAATGTTCGGTGTCGTGAATGTTGAGGATAATGGCGCCCTCAAACGCACCTGCCACAGCACTTACGGTGATGGATTGCATATTTAGCTTCTGTTCTTTGGAGACAATATCTGCAATTTTACTAACTATTCCTACGCCATCAATCCCAACAATTTTAATCCCAGCTTGGAAGGTTTTGGTTTCTTGCAATTGATTAGTAGCCCATTTGCAGCGCAGAATTCTGTAGCCATAATTGCTCATCAACCTTATCCCATTTGGGCAATTGGTTCTATGAATTTTTATACCTTCATGGATAGTAACAAAGCCAAAAATATCATCCCCGGGAATGGGGTTGCAGCAGCGGGCAAAGGAGTATTCTAAATCTGTATTTTCTCCTACAATTACTAAGTCGGGCTTATCAATTACTTTTCCTTGGGCCGTTAAGGCAAGTGTAGTTTTACCAGTGGTTTTTACAGTAAGTTTTGCTGCGGATTCTATGAACTTAAATGCAGCGTTGAGTTCTGTTTTTTCAATCTTTTCTGCCCCAACATTAAAAAACAAATCACTTTGAGATGGTAACTTAAAATAGTTGACAAGCTTGCTAAGAGATTGGTTATTCCATATTACGCCACTGCTTTTAAACTTCCGTTGCAGAATCTCTTTACCATCCAAAGCAACCTTGCGTTTTTCATCTTTTAAAGCAGTTTTGATATTGTTTTTCGCCTTAGGTGTAATTACATATTTCAGCCAGCTTTCTGTAGGTTTTTGTTTTTTAGATGTGATGATTTCTACCTGGTCTCCCGTCTTTAATTCATGGCTAAGGGGGACAAGTTTATGGTTGACTTTTGCACCCAAACATTGTAAGCCTACTTGGGTATGAATCTCAAAAGCAAAATCTAATGCAGTGGCTTTAGAGGGCATATTAAACAAATCTCCTTTGGGGGTAAAAACATATACCTCTTCATCAAAAAGATTGAGTTTAAAATCATCCAAAAAGTCAATGGCATTTGCCTCTGGATTCTCCAAAGTTTCGCGGATGCGATTCAACCAATCCTCTACACTTTTATCAGCGTTAGATTGCCCTTCTTTATATTTCCAATGTGCCGCATAACCACGTTCTGCAATTTCATCCATACGTGTGCTACGGATTTGTACTTCCACCCAATTTCCTTCCGGCCCCATGATGGTGGTATGCAAAGATTCATACCCATTAGATTTGGGAAAAGAAATCCAATCACGCAACCTATCCGGGTTGGGTTTGTAAAAATCCGTGATGATAGAATAGATGCGCCAGCAATCTGCTTTTTCTATTTCAATAGGAGATTCCGTGATAATCCTCACGGCAAATAAATCATAAACTTCTTCAAACGGAATCCCCTGTTTTTTCATCTTTAAATAGATAGAAAAAATGGATTTAGGTCTGCCCTTTATTTCAATATCAAAATGTTCTTCTTTTAATTTTTGCTCAATAGGCGCAATAAACTTTTTGATGAACTTATTGCGTTGCGCTTTGGTGTCTTGCAGCTTTTGCGAAATCTCTTTATACACTTTGGGTTCTGTGTATTTAAGGGTTAAATCCTCCAACTCATTTTTGATATTATACAAACCCAACCTATGCGCCAATGGTGCAAAAAGCACCAATGTTTCTGATGCAATTTTTAGCTGTGTAGTGCGGCTCATGGAATCAAGAGTACGCATATTGTGCAACCTATCTGCAAGCTTAATAATAATCACCCGCACATCATCAGCAAGGGTGAGTAATATCTTTCTAAAGTTCTCAGCCTGTATAGAATTGGTTTTACCCACCACTCCACTAATTTTGGTAAGTCCATCAATAATATTAGAAACCTTTTTCCCAAACTTAGCTTCAATATCTTCAAGGGTGATGTCGGTATCTTCCACCACATCATGCAGCAAAGCACAGATGATAGAAGTAGTGCCCATCCCAATTTCACTGGCGCAAATAGTAGCTACAGAAAGCGGGTGAAAAATATATAATTCACCGGATTTTCTGCGCATCCCTTGGTGCGCTTCCAATGCCAAAGTAAAGGCATCACGGATAAGCTTTTTATCCTTCTTAACAATGGTTTCTTTGCAAGCCTTTAGTAGGTTGCGGTATTCTTTTAAGAGTTGTTTCTTTTCCAGTTCGGGGTCTGCTATCTGCATATCTTCAGAAAAAATAATCTGCGTTTAAGACTGATTGGGTGCAAGTTTACTACAAGTATAGGATTCTTGTTTCAATAATTCATCTTATATCTCTAATTTCGCACCCAATATGCGGATGTGGCGTAATTGGTAGCCGTGCCAGACTTAGGATCTGGTGCCGTGAGGCGTGGGGGTTCGAGTCCCTTCATCCGCACATAACAGAAACCCCGACTCATGCAGTCGGGGTTTCTTAAATAAAACAAAAACAGAAGTTATTTAAATGCAGATTTCAATTCAGAATCAAACAGGGTTAGATGCCATTTTATCCGTTAAAATAAGCCCTGAAGATTACGCAGAGGTAGTAAAAAAAGCAGTTACCAAATACCAAAAACAAATGAACCTCCCTGGATTTAGGAAGGGACAAATTCCATTTGGGGTGGCTAATAAAATGGTGGGTAAGGATGTGAAACGGGAAGAGATTGATAAACTTCTGCAAAAAGGAATTGAAGATTACCTCAAAGAGAATAACGTGAAATTGGTGCTTAGTCCTCTCTCCATTTATACCGCTGAGGATATTAATTGGGGAGATGATGCTTTTGAATTTCTATATGACATTGGGCTAAAGCCCGACATTAAACCTGACTTTGCAGTATTGGATTCTCTCTCAAAATATCATGTAACCGCCACGGATAAAGATATTGATTTGGAAGTAGAAGACATCCGCAAACGTTCTGGCAAAATGGATAGGTTAGATGTAGTTTCTGATGACCCTGATAGCAGTGTCATGATTCAATTCTATGAGTTGAATGAAGATGGCAGTCGCTTAGAGGATGGGCAAAAGAAAATGAAAGTGTGGATGCAATCCGAAATGCCTGAAAGCATTAAAAATTTGGTTTTGGGTAAAGCAAAAGAGGAAAAAATTACAGTAGATATTTTCTCTATCTTCTCTGAAAAAGAAATAGGAGACCTTTTTGAGATTGATAATAATACCGTAAAAGACCTCAACAAAAACTTTGAATTAGATATTACTGCTATTTATAAAATAAGTCCTGCTGACCTTGACCAAGCCTTATTTGACCGCTACTTTACCCCCGGCACTATTACCAATGTGGATGAATTTAAAGCAGAATGGGTGAAGGTTTATGAAAAGCATTTTGATGGAATTGCTGATGAATTATTCTTTACCGATGCCCGCAAACTCCTGATAGAAAATAATAAAGTGGAAATGCCAGAGGCATATATCAAAAAGTATATCCTTGCCTCTCATGGTAAAAAAGATGCAAGCGAAATAAAAGATTTTGAAACTGAGTTCGTCAACTTTGAAGAAGAATTAAATTGGGTACTCCTCAGCGATACAATTGCTGAAAGCCAACAAATAGAAGTTTCAGAAAACGACGTGATAAATTATACCATAAGCCTTGTGTTAGATGAGCATCACCGCAATAATATTCCATTGCCGGATGATAAACAAATACAAGAGTATGCTATTAATTATCTACAGAAAGAAGGCAACTACAGCCGTACTGTAGCAACCTTAAGAGATAGTGCAGTTTTCAAACATATCCGCAGTATTGCCAAGCCGAGTATTAAAGAAGTAACAGCGGTTGAGCTTACCAATATCCGTAATGAGTACAGCAAAAAACATGAGCACACTCATGAACACGAACAACATAATCATTAAAATAAAAAAATAAAAGACAATGAGATTTAAACACGAATTTGACAAATATGCCATCCAACATCATGGCATAAGTTCTATGAGTCTTCATAAATTCTATTCTGTGAGTGACTACATCACCCCATATATTATAGAAGAACGCCAGCTTAACGTGGCACAAATGGATGTATTCAGCCGTTTGATGATGGATAGAATCATCTTTATGGGTGTGCCTATCTATGATGATGTGGAAAACATTATTCAGGCGCAATTGCTTTTCTTAGAATCAGCAGATGCAAAGCGTGATGTACAAGTTTATATTAATAGCCCGGGTGGAAGTGTATATGCAGGCTTAGGAATTTATGATACCATGCAATACGTAACCCCTGATGTGGCAACTATTTGCACAGGTATGGCAGCCTCTATGGGTGCTGTGCTTTTAGCTGCTGGCCATGCAGGTAAGAGGTCATGCCTTAAGCACTCCCGCGTAATGATTCACCAACCGTTAGGTGGGGCACAAGGGCAAGCAAGTGATATTGAAATTACTGCCCGTGAGATATTGAAATTGAAGAAAGAACTCTACGATATTTTGGCAAGCCATAGCGGACAAACCTATGAAAAGGTTTCAGAAGACTCTGACCGCGATTATTGGATGACCTCACAAGAAGCTAAAGATTATGGAATGGTGGATGAGATCTTAACCCGCACTCCAAAATCATAATAGAATTAAGTTCTAATTGATATGAAAGCCCCGCCTAAAGCGGGGCTTTCTGTTTTATAACTTATTAAGATAAGTTTGGGTTTGTAGTTGGCTCCTCTGTTAAAAGTAAAGGCTTAGTAAATGCTGAGTAAAAGCCTAAGAAGAAGAATTGTATTAATAGAATATTAACCAAGGTATTGATTAGATGTCTGTATTCTTCCTGCCTTGGGGTAATAAGACCTAAAAACTCTTCAAAATATGTATAACACCATGATTCAAACCCATAAGAAAATTGGACAAAAAGCCAAATAGAAACATAAAGAAACAGGATTTTCTTAAAGGTTAATGAATGCTTTTTGGGGGAGGTTAAATAATAAATAGCCCAAGCAAATAGTACAGGAGAAACATAACCGGTTAAAAGATGTATAATATTTCTTGGGAAATCATACCAGTATTTATCCATATCCTCAAATCCTAAATAATTATTAGTATATATCATGCCGTATTTAAACCCACATGCTATAGCCAATACTGCTAAAAGAAGAACGAAATCTTTGGTAGTAATACTTTGTAACATTCCATTAAATGAAATTCCGTTCTTCTTATCCTTGGCGCGTAATAGGAAGATGGAAAAAGCCGCACAAAAAAAGTAGAAGATGTTTTTGGTAAAGACTAAAAAAGTAAATTTATCCAAAGTGCTTGCTGGTGGATAAAAGAAATCACGAATAAATCTTGAACCAAGTGATATATCCTTTAAGGGGATTAATTTGCCGCTTTGCATCTCAGTTAATGTATCATCATAACCAAAGTAGTTGTTTAAAAAAGCATAGCATATAAAACATAATACAGATAACATCAGTGTTATCCAAAAGGTTTTAGAATAATAGTTTTTATAGCACTCAACAAAGTCTGTTAATTGTTCTTTAAGGAAAGTGGCAAAACTTAGTTTATTAGGTTTTTCACTTACTGAATCCTCTTTCTTTACTGGCTCTTCTTCCTCCAAAGGTTCTTCTAGTTCTATATCCCATTCCTCTTCTGGTATTTCGTTATCTTCTGCTTTCCCTTGCTCTAATTCCTTCAATATTAATTCTGCTTTTTCAAGGTCCTTCTCCCAGATATTAACCTTTACGCCACCCACTGAGTTGGTAAGATATGGCATTACGGAATGGATGTTTTCATCACCAAGGAAACACTCAATTCCTTCATTTCGTAAATGCGTCATTAGCGGATAAGCCTCTGTGGGGTAGGAGTAAACGGCAATAGTTATTAAATTATCTTCCATAGTAAAACATTTTTATTTTGTTGAGGAATGTGCTTTAGCAACTCAACAAACGTACAACAAAACCATGAAACCAAATACTACCCGTCATTCTGGAAGAATCTCCCCTCGCGTGAGAACGGCACTGCTATTAATAGGGAGGGTTTTTACATGACGAAACCCCGCCTTCATTCATCCCCTAAGCAGCCTTTGATTGAGACTTCGCAGTGTTTTTAGTTCTTATCAACTCCATATTATAAAACTTCTCAATTTCTTTGGGGTTGTTTACAAATCTCAACATCAGTAAAATCAGTGCGCCAAACATAACTACTGCATGAGCTTTTCTTGCGGCTTCTAATATATTTTGCGCTGCTTTTAGCTTTACAATCACTGCATTTTTAGCTTCAAAGGCAGTATGTATTACCAAGGCATAGGCAATAATATCTGTTTTTAAATCTGCCAACGCAGCATCATCACTTATATTGAGAATCAATGCATTTACAGCAGAGAGCCTGCTGGCATAGCTTCCTTTTTGCAGTGGGGCTCTGCCATTGGCAAGCAAATTTGTGTATTCAGGCGTACCCTTAGCGTAAACGGATTGAATCCATACATCCCACTTAACTGCTTTTGTATTACCTAATGTATTCATCCTCAATCTAAAGCTTTGCGCCGCCGCCTCTTTGGCATTATACATCCCAAACCATAAATCGTATTTGGTTAGGTAATCTTGGCAAGAGGGATGTTCCGTATTATAAATAGCAACTATCTCTGGGTCATTACTTACGCCAGCCAAATAGGCATCATGGTTTTTGGCAATAGCATATAAAAGTTTAAAATTGTGGTTTGATATATTGGCAAACACATTAGTGCTATAGCTCCATGGATTTTTCATTTTTTAAATACCTCCTTTGCTCTCTTAGTAGTAATCCGCTTCATGTAATTTGAATTTAGAATAACTTAGTGTAAAGTTAACCATAATCAAGGGTAATACCAAGTATTTAACAAAGAATACTTTCTGAGATTTTTGCCAGAATCTATCCTTTTCTGTAAATAATGCGTGTCGGTTGCTAAAAGCAATATTTTTCAAAAAATTGGGCAGATATTTTTGACAAGAGTAAATCCCAGCGCGGTTTCGCTTATATATTTTTGCCCTACCCAAAATGGAGGGACAAATCACTCAGGGCAAATTGCCCTACGTGATTTGAAGGAACGATTTACAAAGGGCAAAAATTCTAAAGCATATCCCATTGTGGTTTTACCTATATATTTTTGCCCTGTGCAAAGTGGAGGGAGGATTTGCATGGGGCAAAATGACAAGCGTTATTTTTTTGCAGAAAATGCTTGTGGGTATTAAAAAAGGGGAATTGTGGGGTGGTGGGTGTTTTAATATGGCTCCTAAGCGCCCCATCTAATGCAATGCTATGTTTTAGTTATTTTACAACAAATATATTTAGGTGAGGTTAGGGAGATTATTTCAACCCTTTCAATTGCAAGGTGGGGAGCTATCTTAATGGGTTTGCACCTCCCTCGTTTTTAAAACCTATCAGGGATACTGCGCAATAACAAAAAAACCTCGCAAGAAAGTCCTTGCGAGGTTTTTTTATAATAATTGATATAGATTATTGAACCATCAATTTGCCTGTAGAGATAATGGCTTGGGTGTTATTTACCTGATAAAAATAAATACCAGCAGGTAGGTTTAGGTTAAGGGTTGCAGCAGTGGTGTTCAGTGTTTGTGTGTGCACTGCTTTGCCTGTGATGTCATAAATTTTTAGTTCATAGTTTTTCATACCTGCTTCTGTGGTACTAATGCGCAGGTTAGTAGTGCTGGTAAAAGGGTTAGGGTAAATGGATACCTTCTCATTGGTTTTTGAAAGCTGTGCAATGCTGGTGATGTAATAAAAATCACTATATACTTCTTTATAGCTGTTCTTAAAAGTACCAGAGCCAAAGTTATCCCAATCAGTTCTTATTCTTTGGGTGAGGTCAGAGCCATTGTAGGTAAGGGCATATTTAGTCCAAGTGCTCACCTGCCATTTACTATTTGTGGTATCCCAGGTAGAACCCTGAGATTCGGAGATATTGCCTTCCGAATCATAAGTAATGGCATATTTGGTCCAAGAGGTAATACTCCATTTGCCATTACTTGTATCCCAACCCTCATATTTGCCTTCAATAAAATTGCCTTTAGTATTATAATACTCACTGATTTTATAATCATAAGCATAGGTACTACCATTCCATTTTAGTGATGTATAGTTTTGGGGAATTCCATTATCAATGTTGGAATTCCATTTATACCAAATGTAACCTTCGTTTTTATAGCTTTTTACAAAACTGGTAGTACTGGTATCCCAGGTCATTACCTCTGCATCTGTTATTTCGCCATTAGCATCAAGCGTATAAATACCTTTACTACTGTTTACGTAAGCGCCCTTTTGGTCATCCCAGTTTTTATAGGTGGAACCCGTAACATTATTGTTGGTATCATAAGAGTAGGCTTGTTTATCTCCGCCATTTTGTTTGAAACTACCTGTGCTGTAATCAAAACTTTGATATTCTGTTTGGTTACCGTATGGGTCATAGTTATATATATATTTGGTAGAACTATCCCAGTTTTTAGTAGAAGTGTTCCACATTAAATTTGTGTTTAGCATTAGCCATCCATTACTATTAAAAGTATTTATGGTTTTATATTTATTCATAGATGCGCTATCCACATTAATATAAGTAGTAGATAAAATACTACCATTGGCATTGTAGGTATTGAGGACTTTATCCGGGTAAATATCCCATTTGCCAGTATTCTCATTCCAATCATAAAAGACTGTTTGTTTAGGTAAGGCGATTTGCGTTGTAAGTGCATTTGCCTGTGTTTGTCCTTTTTGGAATGCTCCCCCTTTAGCGTGATTTAATCCGGCAAGAAATGGAAGTTTCCTTTCTATGGTTTTGTTGCTTTGCGCAAAAAGCATTGATGAGGTTAATAGACCTATCAATGCAAAGAATGTTGTCTTTTTCATTTTTGTTTGTTTTTATATTGTTTGTTTTATGGTTTTGTAATGGCGTTCTTTTGTAGGGTTACTGCAGTTTGCGCTAATAATCTCCCCTTTAAAGTTGCACCTGTTTGCAGATTAATACCTGTTTTTCCAAGTATCACGCCCTCAAAATGGCTGTAAGTGCCCAAGGTAACTGCACCTGATGTTTGCCAGAAAATATTCTTGGCTAATGCGCCTCCACTAAGGGTAATTTTTACGGCACTACTCATAATAAGGGTACCAGCAATCTGGAATATCCATACATCAGTAGCACTGCCAGAGATAGTGATATTGGTGGGTATAGTAACGGCGCTTGTCCATTTGTATAAACCAGCCTTAAGAGTTTTACCTCCAATATTCCCTGCGCCTAAATTTAGGAAGTTAGGGTTAGTGCGTCCAGCCGCATCAGTATAAGCAGTTTGCATATCACCTACAGCAGTAGTAAGTCTGCTTGCGTTGGTTACTCTACATGGTAAAGGCCCAGCAGCATTTACACTGTAAATAGTACCTGAAACTTCAGAGCATGTTAATAGAAGCGCAGCACCTGTAATTGGGCTTGTGCCTACATCACCTGTAACGGTAGTTTTGTAAACATTGGTAATCCCTGTTTTGGAGAGGATAGTAAAATTACCTGCAAGCCTAAGGTTTACGGGAGATAATACCGCTGTTGTAGCACTTTGCATTTCAGCATCTGATGAGGTTGGATTAGCAACATCTTGCTTTTTGCAACTTCCAATCATTGCTACCATTAGCACTGCAATAATTGGGAATAGTTTGTTTGTTTTCATTTTTTATTTATTTGATTTATGACTTAATTATCACAGTACAAAACTGCCACCCCATAGTATCTATATTGTTATATAACTTTAGAACTTAGTTACATTATTCACAGATTTGGAAAAGGCAAATCCATTCCTTGTTTACTAAGAATCAGGACAAGTTTTATACTTCGTGGATAAATAATCTCACCAAATCCACCAACTTAGCCCCAAATAGCATTTTCTTTGCAAAGTCGCGCCGCCGCATTATTTTTATAAAACCAAACATGGAAGAAACAAACAAAAACCAAGGCAACAAAAGAGGAATTATCATCCTGCTTTTGCTGCTATTATTAACCTCAGCAGGTATTAATTATTATCTTTATAATAGGGTAAGAATTATTGAAGTGGAGGTTTCAAAATCGGATAGCAGACTGGTATCTACTGATAACCTAAAAAAGGAATTGCAACAAGAATTGGAAAAGGTGAGGGCAGAGTTGGAGGTGTACAGGCAGAAGTCTGGTAAGTATGATGAAGAAATTACTGCCAAAGAAAATCTGTTAATTGAGAAGGCGCACCAAATAGAAAAACTGTTTAAAGATAACAAAATAAACTACCGAAAATTCTTAGCAGCTAAGGATGGTTTA
>JAPLCZ010000233.1 GCA_026391915.1 Bacteroidota bacterium
ATAAAAAACTAAGAATTGCCATACCTTCTACTGCGGTTTTTCTGTTTGCCTTAATATTATCTCAACAGATTTGGCAAGCGCATAAAGCTTCTAGTAGCACATCCTTAAAGCAAAATATGGATGCAGGTTTTGAAACCCTTAGCTTAAAGTTTTATAAGATTTTTCCAATTAGTGTTTTTATGAAGTATGCTGATGCCAGAAGTTTTCAAAATGGTATTAAAGATTACACAAAAAACACTCAAAGGTTTAAGTTCAATGCATGGAAAAAAAATGATGATTCAAAAGAAGTTTACGTTGTGGTAATTGGAGAAACCTCACGTGCTGACCATTGGGAAATTAACGGCTATAACCGCAATACTAATCCTCTTTTAGCCAAAGAAAAAAATCTGGTTTCTTTTAGTGATGTGGCATCTTGTGGTAATCTGACATCCTTCTGTGTTCCACTTTTATTAACAGGCTTACCTCCTGAAAAATTTAATGATTATGCCAACCATAAGAGTTTTTTAACTGCTTTTAAAGAGGCAGGTTTTTATACGGTTTGGCTAAGCAATCAAAATACTGTGAACCTTGGCTTACCATATCCATCTGATGCAGATTCGTTGGTTTCCCTTCATACCTCTTTTGATTATAGCAATGGATATGACGAAAAATTATTACCCTTGCTTGATAATGTTTTAGCATTAAACAAGCCCAAAATTTTAATTGTAATGCATACCTTGGGTAGCCACTTTAGGTACAACTACCGCTACCCAAAATCCTTTGAAAAATTCACCCCCGCCTTTAGAGAAAATGTAGACTATGGTTTGATGAATAAATCAAATCTGCCAACCATTATTAACACTTATGATAACTCTATTTTATACACTGATTACATTCTCTCATCTGTGATTAAAAGGTTGAAAAAAATTGAAACACCTGCCAGCATGCTCTATATAAGTGACCACGGTGAAAACCTTTGTGATGATAGCCGTGAGCTTTTTTATCATGGTAGTGGCTATGCTACAAAATGGGAAACCCAGGTGCCTTTCTTGGTTTGGTATTCAGATTTTTATAAACAGAAAGATGTAATTAATAACTTGAATAAAAACAAGAATAAAAAGATAAGTGCAGTGAGTTTTTTCCCTACAGTACTTGGCGTTGCAGGCATTCATTATAAGGGCGAGAATCCTGTGTTAAATCTTGGAGATTCCAACTATTTCTCTCCTAAAGTGAGGATGATTATTAATATGGATATGAAGCCTGTGAAGTATATTAATTAGGGGCGTTTTAGATGCTTCATCCAATAGATAGATATTCATTTACCCCTTCTTACTATCTGCAATCACCTTTACAAAATCATCAAAAAGATAATTGGCATCGTTAGGGCCGGGTGCTGCCTCAGGGTGATATTGCACACTAAAAGCCTTCTTAGTTTTGTGGCGGATTCCTTCTACAGTATCATCATTAAGATTGATATGTGTTAGCTCCACATCAGCATTGTTTTTTACGTCTTCCATCTTTACAGAGAAACCATGATTTTGAGAAGTGATTTCACATAAACCCGTCTTTAAATTCTTCACAGGGTGGTTAAGCCCCCTGTGCCCGTTATGCATTTTATAAGTATGAATTCCTAATGCTTGTGCAAAAATCTGATGTCCTAAACATATCCCAAAAAGGGGTTTATCTTTAGTGAGCATTTGGGTTGCGGTTTCTACGGCATAGGGCATGGCAGACGGGTCACCCGGGCCATTGCTGAGGAAATACCCGTCAGGATTCCAGGCCTCCACTTCATCAAAAGATGCCTTGGCAGGGAATACTTTTAAGTAGCAATCTCTGCTGATAAAATTATCCAATATCCTTTGCTTTACACCAAAATCCATTACCGCTACTTTGTATTTTCCATCAGGATTACCAAGATGATATGCCTCCCCCGCAGTTACCTGTGAGCTCAACTCTAAGCCTGCCATGGAGGGGGTTTTTGCTAGCATTTGTTTGAGGACATCAAGGTCTGTTTCCTCCGAAGAAATCACCGCATTCATCACCCCTTTGCTGCGGATATAGCTCACCAAAGCGCGGGTATCTACATGGCTTATGGCAGTAATATTATTATCTAAAAAGAATTGCTGAATAGATTCATCAGCCATTTTGCGTGAGAAATGTTCATTAAAAACTTTGCAGATTAAGCCAGAGATTTTGATGGAACCAGATTGGTTTTCATCCAGCTTAATTCCATAATTACCAATGTGCGGATTGGTAGCAATAAGCAATTGCCCAAAATAAGAGGGGTCAGTAAACACCTCTTGGTAGCCCGTCATGCCAGTATTAAAACAAAGCTCCCCAGTTACAGAGCCAATTTTTCCGGCGGCTTTGCCGTGGAATATCTTGCCATCTTCCAATAAAAGAATGGCGTTTCTATCTTCAATAATTTTTGTGGTAATCATTACTGCAAAGATAGGATTGAAGAGAGTGAATACTGAAAAATGAAAAGTGAATTGTTACCTTCGCCAACCAATCCACAATCCCATTCGTCAATACCAAAAACCAACGCTGATGAAGCCATTTGCATTTTTACTTTTATTGAGTTGTGTTTTGTTGAGCTCCTGCTACCAACTTTATAAACCTGTTGGGCACAGACACACCACCATGCCCACCCCCAATATGCAAAATGCAAAGCAGGTATATGCTATGGCAACTGCCGGTTTAGAGCATATTGAGTTGCAGGCTGCCTATTCTCCTATAAAAAATTTAGCGGTTTATGGTGGAATTTATCAAGGGTACTCATGGTCAGAGTATTTTCAAGATATTGTAAAGTTTTTTAAACCACCTGTTTTGGATGTAGGCTTAGGCTATTATGATAAGAATAAATATTGCTCTTGGGAGGTTTACGGAATATTTACAAATGCTTCTTTGAGAGAAACCTATACTTATTCTGGACAATCAATATTGTACTCAGACTTTAATCAAATTCAAGCAAACTTTAAAGCTTCATATAACTCCTATTCATTATTAGCTAATTCAACTTTTCATATAATTAACAATCTGGATTTATCTACAAGTCTTAAATATGAATTGCAACATTATAGCGTATTTAGTTATGTTGTTGACAGTGCAAAACATACTTACATTAATGGTAATTG
>JAPLCZ010000121.1 GCA_026391915.1 Bacteroidota bacterium
AAGCGTGGCAGGTTTTCAAAACCTGCCACCTTTCTAGTTGCAACTTCAATATTCAAAATGTCATTTGCAGGGTTAGGAAAAATATTTAAAGCCAATTGATTCGTAGAATTTTCAATGCCCACCCCACTTGGATAAGCATAACTATTGGTCAAAGCAAAGCAACCATTGCCACCTGTTACCCGCACTTTATATTTCCCAAATTTTGTGGGTTTATAGTATGCGTTTGTTGCCCCACTAATATTTGTTGAGTCTTCAATCCATTGATAATTGCCAGAGGTGTTGGTGGCAAAAAGGGTATCATTACTTTGGGTGATGATAGGCATATTTGGGGTGGGCAGTACTATAATGTGGATTGTGTCAGAATTTTCGCATGGGTCACTGTCTATTATTTTTACATAAAAACTGGTGTCCTTAATTATTGATACATTTATTGAACTAGCGGTATCCTTAGTACTCCATACATATCTATAAGGTGGAATTCCCTCCCCTCCTATGGCATCTATGTTCAGGTTTGTATAAACACAAACCATAGTATCTTTTGGTAAATCAACCTGTAAATATTTTGGCATTGTAAAAGTTCCGCTATCTGACCTAACACATTTCCATTTACTTTCAAAATCTACTCTCCATTTATAGATGCCAGGTTTCCGGTAATGATGGTTAACTTTATTGCCATATCTTGTCCAATTATGATCAGCATCTTCAAGAGACCAAACATACTTTGTTATTTCAATATTGCTTTTTGGTATTGCCTCAAAAATGACATCACCGCCACACCATTGATGTGAGGAAATTTCTACCTTCACCTCAGGCCACGCATGCACATAAATTTGATATGACTTTGTAGTGCGCCCTGCCGCACTTAGGTGTGCATCATCAATTGCATTTACCAGCAATGTATATGGGTAATCTCTGGCATGTTCCGGCTTTGGCTTCCAACAAAAAACAGATTTGGGATGTTGCTTTTTTGTTTCTACAGTAAAGGTTGCACCATCAATACTTTTGGTCCAGCTTACATTTACTGTGTCTTTTAAATCTTCATCATAAGAGTTAATGGTAAAACATTGATATTGATTTACACAAAAATTTGATACTGTATTTGAAGTGCCATCAATGCCGCTTAGAGTTGGGATTTTATTGGTTTTGCAGTACATTATTATGGGCTGCATTTCTATTTGCATTTCTCCCTTTTTATAATATTTCCCTAGGGGGTCTTTGCCCCATTCTTCTACCCTTGTAGCAAATACGGTCTGGTCTATTTTAGTAGCTTTAAATTGATAATCTCCGGTAATAGAATCAAGCCGAAAGCCACCACAATATGGCGGATCCCATCCTGCATTTGTATTTGGGAAGCCACTAAATCTTAATGGCATTTTAGAAGTAAAGGGGGTAGCATAGGAGAGCTTTTTACCTTCTGCGGACAATGGGTCACTTATATAATAAGCCAATGAATCGCCGTCATCATCCTTCATCCCATAATTAAAAGTTATGCATTGGTCTTTACAGATTAATGATAATGGAGTAACGGTGGAATAAGGAGAATTATCAGTAGGGTTCAGGCATCTGTTAAACTTTGATTCAATATAAAACCCTCCAGAAATCCCCGTAGTGATAGCACCATTTCGGCAGCACTCACTCCATGATAATGTAATCTCGCAAGCTGTACTTTTATGGTTGGTTGTAATTAATCGGGCGGTGGCAACATAGCGTTGGATACCATAAGGGAAACTACATGATGAGCTTTGGCATCTGGAACATCCATGCCCGGGTGTTACATCCAACCCGGCAGAGAATTTTGTTGAGAGGAAATATTTAGTAGTATCTCCTAAAAATTTGTAAGCAACAGGAGTTGTGGGGATTCCTTTTCCGTTGCAATCGCGGTAAATAATTACCTTCACATCAAAGGTATCTTTCCCTACCGATTTCCAATTTATCTCCCCACCCATCAGGTGGTCAGCAAAAAGGTTAGCGTTGAAAAAGATAAGAATTCCGAAAAGAAAAAGTCTGAAGTTGCAGTTGAGATTTTTCATGCGTTTAAAATATTTGGATTATCAAAGGTAAAGATATTTTCTATCAAATAAGTATTCTTTTATAAAGAGGCCTCCTAAAAAACTTCAAACTTTAACCATTAAACTTCACACTCTATTTCTACCAGAACACTTATTGGCAAGCCATTAACCCTTACAGAAAAAATACTTTATTCGCATTTGTTTGAAGGAAATCCTACCGCCAAACAAGAACGCGGAAAATCTTATGTAGACTTTGCGCCGGACAGAGTAGCGATGCAGGATGCCACAGCTCAAATGGCGCTTTTGCAATTTATGTTATGCGGAAAGGATAAAGTTTCTGTGCCGTCAACGGTACATTGCGACCATCTTATTCTTGCCAAAAATGGTGGTGAGGCTGACCTCAAAGAAGCCAACACAGTTAACAATGAAGTGTACGGATTTCTCTCTTCCGTTTCTGATAAATATGGTATTGGTTTTTGGAAACCCGGTGCAGGGATTATTCATCAAGTAGTGTTAGAAAATTATGCATTCCCCGGCGGGATGATGATTGGTACGGATAGCCACACACCCAATGCAGGCGGACTTGGAATGGTAGCCATTGGCGTAGGAGGTGCAGATGCTGTTGACGTAATGACTGGCATGGCATGGGAACTCAAAATGCCTAAAATAATTGGGGTGAAACTAACAGGCAAACTCAGCGGTTGGGCATCACCTAAAGATGTGATTTTAAAGGTAGCAGGTATCCTTACTGTAAAGGGTGGAACAGGTGCTATAGTAGAATATTTTGGTGAAGGTGCTGATGCTATTTCATGCACCGGCAAAGGAACCATTTGTAATATGGGC
>JAPLCZ010000321.1 GCA_026391915.1 Bacteroidota bacterium
CACCAAAAGCAGCCCACCACTTATGTAGGCTATGTTATTAAATTTTAAAGCTATCCCGCCAAAGTGGTAGGTGGTTGTTCCAAGTATTATCAGATAAACGGTTAGAACTAATCCTCTGAGGATATGTTTTTTGTCATCAATTTTATAATAAAAAACAGAACATATTAAGATGATAAATTCTATGGGGTTAAAGATATTATAGACTAAATAGTTTGACTCTAGTTTTGCAACCTTAACCATATAAACACCAATTAACTCTGAGCAAAGTATTATGAGTATTAAAATACAGAATACCCTCATTATATCTTTGGTGTACCAAACACACCAAGCGGCTAGTATTGCGGTTAGAACTAATGAATAATCATAAACTGATTGCAAGAGAAGATATTTACCTTTTGGTACTGCAAGGTTAATCATATATTCTCAATTTAACACATTATTAAACAAGACAATTTGTTGGACATAGATGCCCCATATCACAGGCTTTGCTAATATAAATATTTGTGTAGGCTGTATTATCTAGCAATGCACTGTTATTCTTTTTAAGGTAAATAGCTACTGAGTGGGCATAATCATGGGCATTGCTTTGGGTGGCAATAGAGGCAAAAACCACCTTATAATCACTGATGTTGCCCCCGTATTCTGCGTAATTCTGGTTAATCATCAGCTGTACTTCATCTTCCCAATTAAGGATGCAAGAATGTGGGTCAGTGCCATTGGCAAGTGGAGTCCAGGTGGCGCTATCATCGCGGCGGGTAACTACAGTATCCATATAGCGCAGGCGGTTTACCTCCAGCACTGCTTCTGTGGTAGTCTCTATATTGCCAGCGCTGCGGTTACCATAGCTAATGTTATAAGTGTTTGTTACATGCCCACTGCCATCCAGCTCCAGCGCACTAAGCCCAAATACAAAATCACTATTGCTATTGAGGCCATAATGTATTTTTAAGGCGTGGATGCTGCCACCAATACCCGTAAATAAATCTGTAAGCTGGCTCATGGGGTACTCCTGCAAGGTGTAATAGATTGGGGCAGGGTTGGTGGTGGGGCCTAGTTTAAAATGGTCTTCAAAAAAGGTTCTTGTTTCATTGAGTTCTGTTAGGGGTACGTTAGGTTGTGATGGTGTCATAATTAATATTTATTTAATTTGTTGATTTAAAACTCATGAAGCCACTTTTTCTGGCTTATTCTCCAATACAATATTTTTACGGGGCGAAGATAAATGTGGTTACACCATACTTCAGGTACGCAAAAGCGTACCTGTTTAGGTACGTAAAAGCGTAGTAAAATAGGTACGCAAAAGCGTAGTTATTTTGTTAAAAACTATCTTGAGGTTTGTAGCGAAAATTTTTAGCAACAAAAAAAAACTCTATGCCTGGCAGTAAGCATCACCTTAGTCACTTATTTATCCTGCAAGGGAATCAGCCATTTTTGCATAAGTATTTTTTATTGATGCATGTGCGTGGGCAATTTATGCCTGTGTATTTTTCTACCACGCACATGTATTTTTTTCTCACGCACATGTATTTTTCTTCCATACATAAGTATTTTTTCTCCATGCGCAAGTTTGGAGAATCCATGCATACGCAGTTTTTATCCATACTTATGCGGATTTTCCCCATGCATAAGTATTTTTCCTCCACGCATGTGATTGCACAAAAAACACATAAGTAAAATATAAACAATTAAAAAAACACCATTATGAAACAAAGATTTTTTCCTGCAAAACTGGCGCTACGCCGCGCCTGGTTAGTTACCTACAAAGAATCATTAACACTAAAAGGTGCTGAACTTGGGCTATTGCCACCAGAAATTACCCAACGCCAACTGCGCTGCCAACAAATGATTGATGCCATTGATGCCAGAGTAGCGGCAGATATAGCAGCAAAAACTGCCACACAACACCAGAACTCTACCATTAAAACTGAGTTTGGGGAGTTGAGTAAAAGCATTACCAATGATAAAAACCTAAACACCTATACCGAAACTATTGGGCAGGCAATGGGGATTATTGGAAGTGACGGACACTTTGACCCACTTACCTATGCCACAGAAATTACAGGTATCAACACACCGGAAGGCGTAAGAATTACCTTTAAGAAAAATGGTGCAGAAGGAGTTAGAATTTACTCCCGCCTTGTAGGTGCACCGGATTGGACTTTACTTGCATTAGACCTCCATAGCCCATACATTGATAACCGCCCCGCTACCACACCCACACCCCCCGAAGCCCGTGAATATATGGCAATGGGTTGGCTGGATGACCACGAAATTGGGGTGATAAGCAATATTGTGGTGGTGAATGTGGTATAGGTGTCATGCTGAGGTACGAAGCATCTCTTTTAAACAATTTAACAAACACAAATAAATTTTAAAAACAAATTAACAACATGATGAAAAAACTTTTAAAAAAAAGCAATCCTGCCAAGTACAGTAACAGCATTGCCAAAACTATTAGTACTTTTGTTGGTACTAACTATGGGATTTAACACTACTACTTTTGCACAATGTTGCCCAACAGATGTGCAGATTTATCCAACCTGCAATCCAAACATGGTTTTGAATGATGCGGGATGTCCAAGCCCTAATATTCTCTACTTTGACCCAACCGCCGCCGCCGCACTTTTGATAGGTCATCCGAATAGGAAAGTTGGCCTGCCCTTTAAAATTTGCTTTACGAGACCAACAGGTTGTAGTGGATCAATGTTCCCTTTACAGATATTAGCACATAGAACAACCACTCAACCGGATAATAACACGGATTGGTCTGAAACTCCTGATCAATTTTTAGTTTTTGATGATGTAAACGATTACAATGCAGCAGTAACAACTTTTACTGGAACTAATGTTCACCCCCTCTTGACCAACCCTGTGTCACAAGGTCAAAACGTTTGTATTGAAATTTGCTTGCCTATGAATGTTTCATTATTAGACCCCGAAGTTTATTACACATTTGATTTAAATTTTGGAACTGATAATAATCCACCATGTGAAAAACATTATTCTACAAATAAACCAGATTGTAGTTTTCATATTATTAACCCTAATGTTATTCCTGGTGGCGGAGTAAATAATGACCCTCCATATCTATGTGATATGTGTGTGATAGACTAAAAATCTCTGGGGTGTTTGAAATCAAACACCCCTTACTATTATATTATGAAAAACACTTTCACTTTGCTTTTTATTTTCTTAAGCTCAATTTTGCTGCATGCTCAAGCACCAAAACTAGAATGGCAAAGAAGAATTAGCGGTTCAAAAAACGAAATTGCTGTTAAGGTTTTAGCGGAGCCTAATAAATCATTTACTGTCCTTATAAACTCTAGTTCAAAAGATGGAGATTTTGATTCTTTGAAAGGATATACAAATGTTTCATTGTTTAACCTTGGAGATAAAGGTAGTATTATTAAAAAATATATTTTTGGTGAATACTCTAACGGTGCTGATTTTATAAATTACAGAGGTGATGGTTATTATATTGTAGGTTCTGCAAATGGCTATTTTGGTGATAATGATGGCTTACTATTAAGCCTTGATACAGCCCTAAGTTATCAATGGGATTCCAAATTTGGTGGAAGTAAAAGTGACGCATTTAATAGTTTATCTATGACAAATGACAACGGATTTATCTTAGCTGGTGGCTCCAATTCTGATGACTACTACCTTTCTGGAAGTAAAACAAGAAACTATTCAGATATGTGGTTATTCAAAATAGATAGTATGTTTGCATTTGTAGGGTCAGCTTGGTTTGGTGGTAGTTTTTGGGAGAATGCGGTAAAAATCATTAAAACCAAATCTAGAGAATTTGTAGTTATTGGTTATACTGCTTCTAACGATGGCGATATTTTTGGTTTTCACGGAACACCCAGTTTTCAAACAGATGCGTGGTTTGTTAAAATTGACAGCATTGGTGCTTTGGTAAATCAAAGATGTATTGGTGGTAGTTTAAATGACCGCTTTATAGATATTGTGGAAACCCAAAAAGGAGATTTTATGGGTATCATAAATTCAGAGTCAAATGATTCTGATGCTAATTGTAACCACAACCAAAAAGGTCCAGTGTACGATATTATTTTGATAAAACTAAATAAGAATGGGGACATAGTTTTTAGAAAATGTATCGGAGGATATTTTGAAGACAGAGCAAATAAAATATTACCTACCAAAGATGGCGGATATTTAATTGCAGGTTATACAAGGTCTCGTGATGGTGATGTAATTGGTATTCACAAAGACAGCCTTGGTAGTTATACGCAAGATGCATGGCTATGCAAGGTGGATAGCCTTGGTAATATACTTTGGCAAAAATGCCTTGGTGGTGGCGGTACAGATGAGGCTAAAGACGTACAGCAAACCTCAGATGGTGGGTATATAGTTGTTGGCAGCACCAGCTCGCCAGATGGTGATGTTACTGGCAATAAAAACCCATATTCTTTTGATATGTTTGATGCTTGGATTGTAAAGCTCTCCCCCGAAACAGTTGGCATAGAAGAACAAAACAACTCTAACAACCTCCTCACCCTCTACCCAAACCCTACCCAAAACACCCTGCATATAAATACTGTTAAAGAAATTAACGGCAGCCTTTGCTTGCAGGAGATAAGTGGTAAACAAATTTTATTGCAGCAAAATTTTAACACCAACCAAGCTATAGATGTGGCTAATTTCCCCAAGGGCATCTATATTATCAGCCTTAAAAATAATGAGGCGGTGTGGCACGGTAAATTTGTAAAGGAGTAATGGCTATAAACCCAAACGCACACCAAGTTATAAACTTGCCCTTGGAACTCACAAGACACAGTCTTGCGAGGGCTGGTGCCAAGCAATGATTGATGCCATAGATGCCAGAGTAGCGGCAGATACTGCAGCCAAAACAGCCACACAGCACCAAAGCTCCACCATAAAAACTGAATTTGGAGAGTTGAGTAAAAACATTGCGAATGATAAAAACCTAAACACCTATACCGAAACTATTGGGCAGGCAATGGGGATTATTGGAAGTGACGGACACTTTGACCCACTTACCTATGCCACAGAAATTACAGGTATCAACACACC
>JAPLCZ010000131.1 GCA_026391915.1 Bacteroidota bacterium
GGAGGGGTGTTTGGGATTATTGATAAAACCGGAAACCAAACCACAGGCATTCGCTATGCAGAAATAAGCTATATAGCAGAAGGCGTTTATAAAGTGGTAACCAGTGCGGGACTTGTAGGACTTATTGATGCTAATGATAAACCTCTAATGCCTGCTCAGTACGAGGAGTTAGGAGATTTTTCATTGTAAAATTTTAAAACAAAATATATAATTGAAGCCGACAATAACCTTGTCGGCTTTTTATTTAGCCAAAGGTGTATGAGATTAAAACTTAAGAAGAAGGCACTGCTATTATTCATTGGTTTTTCGTTGTTTTATTTTGAAGGACTCTCACAAGAGAATACTTCAAATAAAATTTTTATTGAGCCCGAACTACAAATAGGGAAGATTGTAAAAAACTACCCCTACCCTATCTTCCCAAGGAATGTTGGGGTTGCTATTTTCCCGGGTTTGCATTTGGGATATGCAACAGGAGGTAGCAAAAAATGGCATCATGAATATGGTTTCCCAATGATTGGAGTAAATTTGATTTATGGAGTTTTAGGAAATGATTCTGTGATAGGGAGGAACATTTCTTTAATGCCTGATATTACTTTTTCTACTAGAAAATATACCGGAGATAATTGGGGTTTTGATTTCAGAATTGGGACAGGGCTCTCTTGGTTTAATAAAAAATATGACTCTGTAAATAACAGAGGTAACTACCTCATAGGCTCCCGCCTTAATAGTTTTTCCAACGCCTCATTTTGCTTTAGGTATAAGATTAATGAATACCTTTATTGGAAAGCAGGCATTGCTACTCTTCACTTTTCTAATACCCATTTTCAGTTGCCAAACATTGGGGTGAACACACTTCAATTCCACACTTCATTGAGATATTTTCCGCAGGGTTTGAGTGAATATCCAAAGCGCAAAATCCCAGAAAAAGCGAATGCGCCAATACTTGTAAATGTGAGAGCAGGTTTTGGGATGCATGAGTTCGGCTCTGAGTTAGGACCTATTGGAAAGAAAAAATATAATATCTATGCTACCTCAGTTTATCTATCAAAAAGAATAGGAATGGTAAGTAGCGTGCATGCAGGATTTATGATGAAGTATTACACCAATTATGAGGAGTACATCCAAAACCATAACCTCTATCCAAATCAAAACAGGATTATTAAATCATCTTCTTTCAATTTCTTCCTTGGTCACGAGTTTTTGTGTGGGCACTTTAGTATGCTCACCCAAGGAGGGGTAAATTTTTACAATCCATTTTATTGGTATTATGACCCTATTGTTCACCCACGCAGAAATGCTTTCACTTTTACAGAAACATGGTTTTGTGGCAGGCTTGGGGCACAGTATTATTTCTTTGAACCTGAAAAAAAACGAAGAACAAATTTTTACGTTGGCACTTACATCAACTCACTTTTTAGCAGGGCAGATTTTGCAGAAGTAAGTTGCGGAATAAGTTTTTAGTTGTTGCAATTTCTAATTTTGTTTTGCGTTATCACTTAAAATAAACGGTCATGAAAAAATCAACTTTTATCCTCTGCACTTTACTTTTAATTAGCAAAATTGGGCTCAGCCAAGAGATGCTAAAACTCACTATTAATGTTAACGACAAAAAGAACCGCCCTTACCAAGGCATTGAGGTTTCCCTTACTGAAAAGCTGCTTCA
>JAPLCZ010000179.1 GCA_026391915.1 Bacteroidota bacterium
AGGATTTAAAAAGTATCTCATTCTGATTAATTTCAAGGGAATTAATTTCAAGTTTAATTTTTAGTAACCAAGCTGCCGCTGGGTCTAAACCTGATCTACTATAAGGACCGCATTTATTTGTACCCTCTAAATCTCCATCTTCTGAGAATGTAGTACCTAATATAATGTATCCTCCTTTAGGTGTAGTTTTAATTGTATTGAATTCATCGTCACCGCTACCACCAAACTTTTTACCCCAAAGTATTTCCCCAGATGTATTCAGTTTTACTATTGTTGCATCTAATGAACTATGTTTAACACTGCCTGCTAATATTATATTCCCATCAATTGTAGTATCTACAGAATTAAAATTTGTTCCCAAATCATCACTTGTTTTTGACCAACGAATATTTGCGTTATTATCAAGACTAATTAATTTTCCACCACCAATCATAAAATAACCATTTGCATTTGGAGCATTTACAAAACTAGCAAGCGACCTGTCATAACCACTACCAGAAAAGTCTCTTTTCCAAATCACATCACCCTTCTCAGAAATTTTATAAAGCCATATTTCATCCCTATTTGTGAAGGAAGTAATATACCCGCCATCGTTAGCCTTAAGAATTTTATAAGTGAATATAAAAGCAGTAGTATCAATAATAATTTTATTCCATACTTTCTTCCCATATTTATCTAATTTAGAGAGCATGAAGTTACGCTGATAGTCAATTCCGAATAAAACGAAACCTGAATCAGCAGATTGAACTACTGAACTCACCTCTGGATAATCTATTTTATTTGGCAAATTTCTTTGAGTCAACTCCAATGAATCATTTAATGAAAATTTTTGAAAAACTAAGTATACGGTGTCATAACTCCACTCTGGATAAACGACAAAGTATCCAGTATCAAATGTCGTAGTAATAGTAATTATCCCTTTATCTTCAAGCCCATATGGACCACCTACAATTTTTTTTTCTCCCAAGTCATTCATTCTTTCAAAACTAATAGAATAGTCAGGCCAACTGGTCTGCAAATAAATCAGTAAATATCCTCCATTTCTACATGCCCATATGTCATCATAATAAATTGCTTTGTGATGCCTATTGCAAGTTACTTGTTGCCACTCAACATACTTTAAGTTTTGGGCATTCCCATTCAATCCAACCAAAAGAAAAATTAGTAGCAGGTTTTTCATTCCAATAGCAAAGCTAAATCTTTATGAGGATATTGGATGTATTATTCAATTTCCACCCATGTTTCGCCAAACTCAACATGACAAAAATCCCTCCTCCTCATTTGTAATTTATAATCCATAATTCTACATCCCTGCGTTAATTTTGCCCTCTATTCTACCCGCCACTACTGCAACTGATGGTTAATCCAAAAAGGATTTTGTTTCTTTTATTATTCGTTCAGGCACTCCTGCTTGGTGTTGTGCTTTTGTGCCCCACAGGTAAGGTAAAAATTGGTGGTGCTGAGTTCCGCTTTGTGAGTCTGGAGAAATTATTAAACAGTAAATCGGTAAAATTTACGGACATCTCACACATCCTTTTGCGTGAGGCGGCAGACACCCTTGGCAACCCAACCAAGGACTCCCTAATGCCCGGTGAGGAGAAGGTAAAAGACATCCCTTACAAACTTCAATTCCCTGATGGAAAACCTTATTTGCTGGATGCATTTTTCCGAAGTCTGGATTCTATAAAAGCCCATAAAAACCTTGTCAGGATAGTTCATTATGGCGATTCTCAAATTGAGGGTGATAGAATCAGTGGCGTAATTCGGGATTTATTACAAGACCAATTTGGTGGTTGCGGCCCGGGGCTACTCCCCATAAGTGAAGTGGCAGATATGCGTAACACGGTAAGGATTTCTCAAAGCGATAACTGGAAAAAATTTGCCATCTATGGCGGACTTTATAAAGGAGTTGGTACTAAAAATTATGGGCTGTTGGGAAGCTTCTTCCGCTACTTTGGTTTTGTGGATAGCAATGGAGTGAGCAATGATACCGCAATTAAAAATGCATGGGTTACCTATACCCGTAGCGGAGCTGCTTACCGTCATGCACAGCGTTTTGAGAATGTGAAATTATTCTACGGAAATGTGAATTGCCCCACTACAACTAACCTTATTACCAATGGTAAAATCTATAAATCAACCCAACTAAAAAAGCAGGATAATTTTGTAATGCAACAATGGAAAATGGATACCTTGCCTTGGAGTATTGGGTTTAGTTTTTCATCTCTTTATAGCCCTAATATCTTCGGCGTTTCATTGGATGGCAATAGTGGTGTTGTGCTGGATAATGTTGGGATGCGGGGTTCATCAGGTACTGATTTTACGCGCATAGATGCTGGGTTTTTATCCATGCAACTAAAAGCTACTGGGGTTAAATTATTGATTCTGCAATTCGGGGTGAATGTGGTGCCTTACCTCAAAGATAATTTTGAGTATTACGAAAAGGAATTCTACCGCCAACTAAAATATATCAAAGACCATAACCCTGATGTTTGCATTATAGTTATTGGCACTTCGGATATGGCGATGAAGGAAGGAACTGATTATGTTTCGTACCCTAATATTGAGGGCACACGTGATGCACAAAGGCGTGCTGCCTTTAAAGCAGGCTGCGTTTATTGGGATTTATTTCAGGCAATGGGTGGCAAAAACAGTATGGTGAGTTGGGTGAATGAAGAGCCCGCTTTGGCAGAAAAAGACTACACCCATTTTAACCCTAAGGGGGCAAAAATTATAGGAGAGATGGTGTACAAATCCATCATGAATAATTACTATTGGTGGGAGAAAAACAAAAAGAAATGAGGAGAGGGAAAGCCAATATCAAAGGAGGTAAGTGTCGTCATCCTGAACGGAGTGAAGGAACTCAGAGATGCCCGCCTGAAAGACAAAGTCGGGCAGGCTTCATGCCTCAGCATGACAGCTACTTAGTTCTGGTGACTCTATTCATCTTCATTTTTACTCAAAATATCTCCGCCCAAAACAACGTAATAGATACTGCCCAATATCCCTTCATCAACTTTGCAGCGAATAAGTTTTATGTTCCGCAAAAATTTACTTTGTTGCCGGTATTCAGGAGCTTTGAGCAGTTGCTAAAAAAGGGAGATAACAAAGTAAATATTGTGCAGATTGGCGACTCACATATCCAAGCAGATATTTTTTCTGATAGGTTTAGGAAGAGGGTTCAGGAGTTTTTCCCGGGGGGTAATGGCGGCAGGGGTTTTATCTTTCCGTACACCATTGCCCATACCAATAACCCCTACAATTACAAAGTAGAATACACCGGCAAATGGAAGAGTTGCCGCAATGTAGAGTGGAATAAAACCTGCCCACTTGGGCTAGCAGGTATTTCTGTAACTACCTATGATAGTATTGTTACCATCACTATTTCTCAGCCTGCATATGCGGGGCAACGCTATGATTGCACCCGTGTGAGAATCTTTTATGATGAGACAGATACCTCTCATACTTTTGAAATGCTGAACCCCGCCGCGGACAATGTTTTTGATATAAAAGATGAACCCGGCATCCATCAATGGGATATAAAAGAAGCTACCAATGTGGTAAGTTTTTCTATCAGCAGAAAGTCGGATTGCAATACCCCTTTTACTTTGTACGGGCTCACATTTGAAACCCGTGACCCTGGCATTGTTTACCATGCAATAGGGGTAAATGGCGCAGAGGTTTTATCATACCTAAGGTGTGATTTAATGAGCAAGCAACTCCGCGCTTTGCAGCCCGATTTGGTGATACTTTCCCTTGGAACTAATGATGCATTTGCCCCAAATTTTGACTCCACTTTTTTCCATAATAATTATGTGAAACTGATTGATGCCTTGCGTGCCGAAAACCCTGATGTACCCATCCTCCTCACCACACCCGGTGATTGCTATTTCCATAAAAAAGTAAATGCTTATGAGGAGATTGCCGCAAGGGTTATGGTACGGATTGGTACAGAAAAAAACTGCGCTGTATGGGATTTTTATAAAGTGATGGGAGGCTACGGTAGCATCGCCAATTGGAGTGGTGCGGGCTTAACCCAACGCGACAAAGTACACCTAAGTAATGATGGCTACAAAGTGCAGGGTGATTTACTTTATGAAGCTTTTATTGATGCCTACGATAATTATTTAAACCGCAAAAAATAACTACCCAAGAACCTTGTTTACGCTAAAAGATATATTCGTTTACTCCTCCAAAAATCCGCTGCTTTATACGCAGTATTTGTTTTGGTTTGTGTTTACGTTTTTTATGTTGGGCTATTCTGTTTTGTATAAAAAGAACACCATGCGCAAAGTGTATCTCATCATCTTTGGGGTGTTCTTTTATTATAAATCCGGCGGCTACTTTTTCTTTTTATTGTTGATTTCTACGGTTACAGATTACTACATTGGCAAAGCGATTTACAATGCCAAAACTCAAATGCGGAAGAAGCTTTTTGTTGCCCTTGCGGTGTTCTGGAATTTGGGAATTCTCTGCTATTTTAAATACTATTATTTCTTTGTGGATGGCATTAATTATTTGGTGGATTGGCTGAATCATTCCGCTGGTTTTCATTGGGCACATCTTAAAACTTTCAACTATTTTGCTGACCTCAGCAACATCACTTTCGGGAGTCATTTTGATGTACTGAGTGTAATACTTCCTGTTGGGATTTCCTTCTTCACTTTCCAAACTATTAGCTACTCCATTGATATTTACAGAGGACAAATAAAACCGCTGAACAGCATTATTGATTTCTGCTTTTTTGTGACTTATTTCCCACAACTTTTAGCCGGGCCTATAGTACGGGCTTCCGTATTTGTGCCACAGATTAATAAGCCTTACGCCCTCACCAATGATGATTTTGGTAAAGCTATTTTCCTGATTATGGGCGGGCTTTTTAAGAAAATCATCATCTCTGATTTTATCTCAGGGAATTTTGTGGACAGGGTTTTTAGCAACCCTATGCTTTACTCAGGTTTTGAAAATCTGATGGCGGTGTATGGCTACACCATTCAGATTTATTGCGACTTCTCCGGCTATACCGATATTGCTATTGGGCTGGCTCTTTTAATGGGGTTTCATCTACCCAAAAATTTTGACTCGCCTTACAAAGCCACGAACATAACTGACTTTTGGCGAAGGTGGCATATCTCACTTTCCACATGGTTGCGTGATTACCTTTACATCCCTCTTGGTGGAAACAAAAAAGGAAAAATAAGGCAGTACATAAACTTATTCCTCACCATGCTTTTAGGTGGGCTATGGCATGGCGCAAATATCCGTTTTATTATTTGGGGAGGGGTGCATGGATTGGGTTTAGCTTTTCATAAATTATGGATGCAGTTTTTTCCATCAACCCAAAAGAAAAAGAATAATTTCATTCTTATCATCTCAGGTTTAATCACCTTCCACTTTGTGGCATTTTGTTGGATATTTTTCCGTGCCCCAAATATGGCTGTGGTAGGGCAAATGATGGGGCAGGTATTTCATCATTTCAATATCAATCTTGCTTCAGATTTTATTACAGGTTATTGGCGCGTAATGGCAATGATTATTTTAGGATATGCGATTCACCTCCTACCCTCATCATTGAAACTATCAGCTACAAATCGCTTTATAAATCTACCTCTTGCAGCCAAGGCAGTTGCTATTGCGCTGCTTGTTGTCATCATGTATCAGGGGATGTCCAGCGCAGTGCAACCCTTTATTTATTTTCAGTTTTAGGAGTATACACAGGGCTTCACCCTGTGTTAATATATTACGCCCTTTCAGGGCTTCACACCTCCACCTCCTTTAAACTCACCTCTCCCCTACCCTGCTGCAAAAAAAAATGCACTAGCCCGTTGGTAAGGGCAAGATAAGGTGCATCAATAACAGAATTATAAGTACTTATCTGGTGCAGGGTTTTGTGGGTAATTTCTACAAAAGGGGCTTTACATTCTACCAATAAAAGTGGGTGGAGGTTGGCATCCCACACCACAATATCACACCGCTTGCTAAGGCGGTTATACTTTGCCGGCAACTCAAGAGAAATGCGGTTGGGGGAGATATTTTTCTCCACCATTAAAAAATTAATAAAGTGCTGCCGCACCCATTCCTCAGGGGTTAGCACCACATTTTTTTTACGGATTATATCAAAGATAAAAAGCTTGCCTTCCTTTTTACTTACTTTGCACCCGAATTCGGGGAGGTTTAGTTGTAGCATCTCCCTGCAAATATAGAAACCCAAAACACCATGACCCTGACTTTTGAAAAACTGATGCAGAATCTGCATGACCGCAAATTTGCCCCTATCTACCTTTTGCATGGCGAGGAGGCGTGGTTTATTGACCAGATTGCAGATTATATTGAGGCGAATGTTTTAACAGATGCTGAGAAAAGTTTTAATCAGCAAATAATTTATGCCAGAGATATTGATGCGGTGGGCATTGCCAATGCTTGCATGCGCTACCCCATGATGAGTGAGAGGCAGGTGATAATCCTTAAAGAAGCACAAACAGTTAAAGATTGGGATTACCTACAAACCTATTTTGAAAAGCCTGTGCCCACCACCATGTTGGTGATTTGCCACAAATACAAAAACTTTGATAAGCGCACCAAAGTGTATAAGGCTGTGGAGGCAAATGCCACCGTGTTTGAGAGCAAAAGAATGGATGAAAAAAAACTCCCTGACTGGATTGTGGCGCAGCTAAAACTCCACAAAAGAAACATAAAACCACAAGCCGCAATGTTGATGGCAGAGCATCTTGGAAGCAATCTGGAGAATATCAATAATGCCATCAGCAAATTGGCAATGGCAAAATCGGAAGGGGCGAGTATTGATGAAAAAGATATTGAAGAGCATGTGGGCATTAGCCGTGAGTACAATATCTGGGAGCTCAACAGCGCCCTTGGCAAAAAGGATATGAAGAAACTTGCAAAACTGGCGTTCTTTATTACCACCCATAGTAAAGAAATGCCGATGCCAATTATTACTGCTACTTTGTTTGGTTTCTTTGCCAAAGTGGCTATTGCACAACAAGGAAAAGAGGCGTTGCAAAAAGCCGGAATCAATGATTTTATGGCAAGAGATTTAATTGCCGCAGCAGGGCATTACAAAGGAAAAATAAAACAGGTAATGGATATTTTATTGGAGTACGACCTCCGCTTTAAAGGTGTAGATGATACCGGCACCCCAGAACCCGAACTCACCAAAGAGATGCTTTATAGGATAGCATTTATATAATTTAGCCTAAGAAATGAATCAACCAAAATATCAACTTAAAGCAGGTGACAACTTAACAACTTATGAATTTTTAAGTGAGGGTTCAAAGGGAAAAATTGTTAAGCTTATTCAGTTTACAACAACTAACTACCATGATGTTTTTAACCTTGCATTTGGAGACAAAGATGGAGAAACTGGGCAGATTGATGATAAAGTAATTTCAAATAATGGTGATAGTGAAATGGTTTTGGCAACAGTTGTTTCTGCACTTTATGCCTTTACTGATAAACACCCTGATGCTTGGATTTATGCAACAGGTAGCACTAAATCAAGAACCCGACTTTACAGAATGGGTATAACAAAATATTTAAAAGAAGTAAAAACTGACTTTCAGATTTTTGGACAGGTAGGTAAGGCCTGGGAAGAATTTGAGAAGGAGGTTGACTACGAATCATTTTTAGTAAGACGAAAAAATCAATAACTTTGCATCATGACGACCATTAAAGAATTAAACAAAAAAAAAGTTCCCATCGTAAGAATTGATAAATCATTAAACAAATACAACGATGTTGTTTTATTCCCTGATAAAGTGGAAAAGGCAAACGAGATGTTGCGCACAATTGGACTTCCAAAACTTACTACCAAAAAACACAGTCGTTAATTTTACACCCTCAAACAAACAACAATGGCTTACAACTTACTTAAAGGAAAGCGCGGAATTATTTTCGGCGCATTAGACGAAAAATCAATGGCATGGAAGGTAGCAGAACGCGCCCATGAAGAAGGTGCCACCTTCACCCTTACTAACACTGCCCTTGCCTTGCGCATGGGAGTTATCAATCAGCTTGGTGAGAAATGCAATGCCCAAATAATCCCTGCAGATGTTACTGTGGTGGAAGAGGTAGAAAATGTTTTCTCACAAAGTATGGAGATGCTTGGCGGCAAGATAGATTTTGTGATGCACTCTGTAGGCATGAGCCCCAATGTGCGCAAAAAGAGAGATTATACCGATTTGGATTATGGTTTTTATGCCAAGACTATAGATATATCTGCCATGAGTTTGCACAAAGTTTTGCAATCTGCTTATAAATTGGATGCGCTGAATGAGTGCGCCAGCGTGCTTACGCTTTCTTACATTGCAGGGCAACGTGTATTCCCGGATTATAGCGATATGGCAGAAGCAAAAGCGATGTTGGAAAGTATTGTCCGCAGCTTTGGTTACCACTATGGCACTAAGAAAAAAGTACGGGTAAATTCCATCTCACAATCACCTACCAAAACTACTGCGGGCAGTGGTGTTGGTGGCTTTGATGCCTTCTTTAATTATGCTGAAAAGATGTCGCCACTTGGCAATGCCAGCGCTGATGAATGTGCTGATTTCTGTATTGCTTTATTCTCTGATTTAACTAAAAAAGTAACCATGCAAAACCTTTATCATGATGGCGGATTCTCCAACATGGGAGTTAGTGCGGGGGTGATGGGGAGCTTTATGGAATAAGGAAATGAAAAATTAAGAATTATAAATTGAAAAGGCTGCCCATATGGTCAGCCTTTTTTTATTTAATTCACTTTAGCATTTTGCAACACAAATGCTTTTTGCCAGGAGAGTTTTCTACTCCTAATAATGTGAAAATTGATATAGCCATTTAATAAAATGCTATGCAAAAAATCAGGGACAAACCTGATGGGGATTTTGAACTCGTGTAAAATTTCTGATTCTATTTTTTTAGCCGTAAAATGAAAGATACGGGTCATAGCAAAGTAATCTTGTTTTAAAAGATGAATATCCGTTTTGCCACTATAATGTTCTTCTATTACAGCTGCAAGGCAGATGGGTAAATCCTTTTTAATATGCACATGCATACATTTTTCTAAGGAATGCCATGCCCTAGCAAACTGCAATAACGGAATGGTGTTTTTATCACCACCATCCAGCCCCTTAAATATCTTCCCCCAATTCTTAGATGGGGTAGCTTTACCATTTTGGTAGGCAGTGAGGTTATCCTCAAAAATCTTATCAAACTCAATAATCATCCTAGCTACAAAACATGGATAATGGAATTGGTTTTCATTGATGTATTGAAGCTGCTGTTGGGTAACTAATGAGTAGGCTTTGCAAAACCAGTAAAGAGGATTTTTAGCTCCCTCTGCTACAAAAAGATTTGTTCTGTTTTGTTGGTGCTGCCACACTGCCTCAGCATTATGTATAATTGCTTTTATCATTGTATTAATCCCCAACAAATGTAATTACAAAAACTGCTGTTTCAACTTTTCTTTGTGTTTGGTTGGGGTGGTGGGTGCGGTTGGTGATTTTTTGACTTCGGCAAAAAATCACCAGCCGCCAGCGCACAAAAAAAGGGAGCCCATTGGGTTGCCCTTTTTGGTTTGGTAGCAGCGCAGTTGGCTATTAACAGCAACCCGTGGTTGGCAGCTCACCAAACACATCTTAATCCTCCCAAAAACTTAAACCAAAAACCCCCAAACCCACTTCTCGTCATTCATTCAGAACATTTATCTCATGACCGCAGGGAATAATCCTCCCTATTAATAGCACCGCCGTTCTCATGCGAGGGAAGGCCGAAACAAGCAAATAAGAGATGCTTCGTACCTCAGCTTAAAACAAAAACCCCCAACTCTTCCGAATTGGGGGTTTCAATTTAAAATTTTCAATTTACCATTTCACTTTACTCCACCCACAGCTTCACCACCGTAGGCAATGTGCCAAGGTTTTTCACTACTAAAAAGTCACCGAGGGGTGCAAGGGTGCTGGCGGTGCGTTGGCGTTTTTCGCCACTGGCAAGGGAGACTTTTACTGCTCCCTCTGTGGTGGCAGTATCGCTAAGGGATGCCTGCACCGTTTCGGGGCCATCATTTTTGATGAAATAAAGTGTATCAGGGTTATAAGGTTGTGCCCATAAAACCGCTATTTCGCCACCGAGTACTGTGATAGTAGCAATGGGCGCAGAGGGAGGTGTTTGGCTTTGCAAAGCGCGGTGACTCTCATAATTCTCATGCAAAGGCGGGTTGCTAATGCTTACGGGGCGCATATAATTATCAAGTTCATTATCCAACATTAGGGTAGCGGCATCCACATTAATACCTACCTCATTGCCAGCCTGTGCGCGGTCTTCAATAGTATCTGCGGGGCTCTCCTCTTGCAATAGAAAGGTAGCATTTAAAGTACTAATGGCGGTGATGTCCGTAGCCAAAATACCAAAAGGAGGCAAAGATGCTTTGATGGGATCAAGGTTATTAAAAAGCACGTTTGCAACACTGTAGAGGGCAATTCCGCTGATGCCTTTAATCTCTGTATTGGTGTAATCCACCTTGCCCTGCAATACGGGGTTATTGTTTTTAATGCTGTAGCTGGTGCCTGCAGCAGCGCCCAAAATGCATTTGGTTTCCAACTGTGTGCGGGTTTGGGATTTTAGGATGGTGATACCCGTTAAATCTGTAGTGGCAATTGCCTCTTTTACAAAGATGGTGGTGATGTAGTTATCCAGCCTTGTTTTAATTAAAGCCACATCTGCAATGCCGGCAAGCTCTGCGGCGTGGTTGGTGAGGAATAGTTTTACTCTTAAAAACATCCCTACGTGTTCTTCTTTTGTGTTATCCATAGTGTTTTTTTGTTTTTTGTTATAGCAAAGTAATTTATAGTTTTTGGGATGCGGAAATTTATTTGCTGAAATAACATATTTTTATCATTGAAATTAATGCCACTGCACTTGAAATTAATGCCATAGTAATTGAATTAGATTCCATAACAATTGAAATAAACACCATAACAATTGAAATCAATGCCACTGTGATTGAAATCAATGCCACAACAATTGAAATGGTTGCCACTATCATTGAAATACGTGCCACAACAATTGAAATCAATGCCACACATTATTTTTAATTCAATTGATAATTAATAATAATTAGTTATTAGTTTCGCAAAATCAAAACTACTAATTATTATGTTAAAGACAGAAATTAAAATTTTAAAGGTATATGATTTAATTACAAAATGCTTGGATAAATATCCGGCAATTGTGAGTACCAATCCAGCATTGGATGCTGCTAATGCGCAGCTAAAAATTAACCTTGCCCAACTCTTAAGCCTGGACTCCACAGTAGTAGAAGGTGCGCATAAGCGCAATGAGAGTGCTTATACCCCTGCCAAAAAGCAAAGCAGGCTTGGGCTAAACAGTATTTATAATGAATATATGGGGAAGCTTGGCAGCTACCTCCTCGGCAACCCTGATGATAATGCACCACGGCAGTTTTTCTTTACACCTGCCAGAGTTAGCAAGGCAAACGGGGCTAATTTGCTGTTGGGTGCTGATAAAATCTATACGTATTGTGATAGCATTTTGCCTTCTTTGTTGCTTTGGGGTATTGATGCGGCAAGCCAACTGAGCCTGCAAACAGCAACTGATGCTTTTAGGGATTTAGTGGATATGCCCTACCAAGATAAGGCTGTGAGGAAGGATAAAAGACAGGATTTTAAGACTTTGCTAGGGCAAACCCGGGTGCTGGTGCAGAAAAATATTACCTCGTATATGAAAGCATATAGCATTACAGAGCCCAGTTTTTTTACTGCTTTTAGCCGTGCTAAAAGGGTGGGTGCGCCAGGCACGCGCCTTATGGCACTAAGGGTGTGGGTGCAGGATGCAGAGGGTAAGGCAATGGAGGGGGTGGTAGTGGTGGTAAAAAGTTTAAAGTCTAATGTTGAAAGTTTAAAAGACCTCACCCTAAATCCCTCTCCAAAGGAGAGGGACTTGAACCCCAAAAAAGAAAAATACAAACGCAAAACGGGTGAAAAGGGAGTGGCGAATTACCAACACCTGCCTTATGGCAAAGTCGTGATTACCGTTACTTTTCCTAATGGTGATATTAAAACTGTGGAGGCAGTGGTGAAGAAGGGGGTGCGGGGGGAGGTGGTGGTGAAGTGGGAATAGCGAGGTAAGCTTTCCAAAAGTTTAAAACTTTTGGAAAGCTTTGCAGGGGTTGGTATGGCGCAAAACCCACCAAGGTTTTACCGCCCCGGTTCGTGTCTTCACGAAACGGAATAACTAATGGTTCGTGGAGACACGAACCATGGCATAGAGACACGAACCATGGCATAGGAATTCTGAAATATGAACCCCGAAGGGCTCAGCGAAGCTAATTTCAAATTTCAAATTCTGAACTATGATTTATGAATTACTTTTGCGGCTAAAATATCAATTAGTACGGATGAGATTACCAAAGCATATAGGCATAATACCGGATGGCAACCGCAGGTGGGCTGTATCCAAAGGTTTATCAAAAGAGCAGGGATATATACCCGGTGTAGAGGTAGGGTTGCCTTTTTTTAATCAATGCAAAGAAGCAGGGATTGAGGAAGTAACTTATTATGGTTTTACAGTGGATAACACCAAACGCCCCGCGGCACAAACCAAAGCTTTTACTGATGCGCTGGTGTATGCAGTGCACTCTCACGCCACGGTAGATGCTGATTTATTAATTGTAGGAAATACAGAATCTAAGATGTTTCCAAAAGAATTATTGCCTTTTACTACCCGCCAAAGGTTGGGCAAAGGCGGCATCAAAATAAACTTTTTAGCCAATTATGGTTGGGAGTGGGATTTAAGTAAACTCAAAACCGCCGACCCAAAATCTAAAGATATCCTTAGTAATATTCACTCCCATGAAATCTCCAGAATAGATTTAATTATCCGCTGGGGAGGCAGGCGCAGACTTAGTGGTTTCCTGCCAATACAATCAATCTATGCAGATTTTTATGTGGTAGATGACCTTTGGCCAGACCTAAAGCCAGAGCATTTTGAGCAAGCCATGGCTTGGTATAATGAGCAGGATATTACGCTGGGGGGGTAATTAGAAACCTTAAAATCCTAATGCACTTTGCTAATATGGCAGAGGTAGGAAGTTGTCAGAGAAAAAACCCTTTACTCCTTCATAAAAACTTTACTCGCTACATTTCCATCCGAGGTGGTAACCAATAAAAGATAAACTCCTTTTGGTAGAAGAGAAGTGTTGATTTCTTTGGCATTAGTTTCAGCATAAATCTTCATCCCTAAAGTGTTTATTATTTTTATTTGGTAGTTAGTGGCATTGGTTTCCACATTCAAAATACTATGGGTTGGGTTAGGATAAATTTTAAGAATGGGCTTGGTAGAAATCTCTTGAATCCCTGTTCTGATAAAAACAAATTTCGCGGTATCCATGCAACCATTGCTATCCGTTACCACAACGCTGTAAGTACCATTGCTATCAGGGCGCATCTTCTGAGGTAAAATACTATCCCATTTTTAGGTACCCATTTAATTTGTGAGATATATGAAATATTAATCTGGCTGCTATCTCCGCCACAAAGTTTTATGGATTTACTATATAGATTTAGAGTTGGTTTACTAACCCTGATGATAATATCGTCAGTGTCTTTACATCCTATTGAGTCCGAAGAATAGAGAGTGTATTTGGTATCAAAAGTGGGTTTGAAAATAGGTTGCAAAATGGTAGAAGAAGACATCCCAAAAGACGGAAGCCAGTAACTGTATTTGCCCCCAATTGCATTTATTTTAAAGGAATCTCCAAAGCAAATAGTGGTATCCTTCCCGCAATCTGCTTTGAATAAATAAGGGATATTGATGGTGTCATAATAATGCTTTATGACAAAGGGAAAATAATTATTTCCTATTGCATGGATGGTATAAGTTCCGGTTTTTGGGAAGTGATATCTTAAAACAGAATCACCGTAAAAAGTATCTTTATTATTGATTATCCAAGTGAATAAGGTTGGGACAATGGGATTAGAACTTTTCATAATCAGTGTATGGTCACCGCAACCTTTGCTGGTATCTGTGAGTTTGTAAACTGGCAATGAAGCGGAGTCTAAAACATACACATTAATAGTTCTTGCGGCATATCCTGTTATGGGGCAGGCACTGTCCTTAGCATGGAAATTAAAGATATAAGGCTTCTTGCTAGCGAATGATTTTTTTGTTGCCCAAACAAATTTTCCGGTAGGGTGTGGCAGACCAAAAGTGGTAAATTTTGCTGAAGTCTTTGACGAATCCATGACCAAGGTAACAGAATCTTTTTTATCAGCATCATAAGTGGTAAGGGTGAATTTTGCGGTGTCACCTGCCTTTACAAAATAGTCAGTAAAAGGGGTAATATTTATGCCGCTGATGATGGGGACATTGTTGGTGATATAATTTAAAATAATAATTGAATAGTCTTTTGTTATGTCTCCAATTTTGACTTTTTTTCCAGTTCCCATTTTACTTGTGTCACGCCACTCTTCAACCCTGACGGCAAAAACTGAGTAATCAGTTTTTGTTGGTTTAAATTGTAAAAGCCCGGTGAAAGTATCTAAATGGAATCCTTCACAATTTGGTGGAAACCAACTGGTGTTAGCCTTAGGCCAACTTGAGAACTTAATAGGTAAACTAAATTTGTATGGGGAGGAGTAAGGCAATGGGGTTCCTACAGAATTTAAGGGTTTGGCAAGGAGATAAACCAAAGAATCTCCATCAATCTCAGTAAAATTTAAGGGTTGAGTAATGCATTGGTCTTTATAAAAAAGCAATGCTGAAATTTCATTAGAAGAAGGTGAAGAATTACTTTTTCGTAAACATTGATTCAATTTACTCTCTATATAAACACCCCCTGACTGTCCTCCAGTAGTTATAGCACCTGAACGACAACATTCATTATAGCTCAAAGTCAAATCACAATCCTTCTTAGGAAAATAACTTGCAATAAATAATCCTTGATAGCTATATTTTAAGTACCCATATGGGTAGCTACAAGAAGACGAAGAATTACATTTTTTGCATTGTGAACGACAGGTTGGTGTTACATCAATTTTAGAAATACGCTTTACAGTAATAGTGGTTTTTTTAGTTTTACTACCAACGTCTATAATGTTAGTTGAAGGAGGAGATACTGTACTGCATGTATAGATAAGCGTCAGGGTAACGAGATAGGAATCTGTACCAACTTGCTTATAGCTAATTCCACCCGAGGTATACTCATAGGCTCCAACCCTCCCACATCCCAACAAAAGCCCGAAAACAAAGAAGAAGAGCAGTTTTTTCTTCATAGTAGTAAAGTTTAAGTTTTGTTTTAGCACGGTAAAGATAGGGGTTTTTGAGAGAAGGAATATTTTCGGCAAAACTTTTTCCTAAGGAAATTAATAGATGCTGAAATAAATTCAGCATGACGACCTGCTAGTTCTACTTTTTAAAAAAGTGGAACTTCTCCCAAATTCTATTTCTCCAGTAAAAATAAATACTCCAAATATTTGCCGTCTGAGTTTATCCATTCATTGGTCCAGCGCATATTGCCCATTACGTTTTTTTTGTAATCTACCTCCACTGCTTTTAGCAATTTGCCGCTGGAGTTAAGGATGGAATTAAGCTCCTCTTTGGTTGCCCTACCGCCGGAACTATAGGAGAGTAAAATGTATCTTGCCTGTGTTTCCTCAATCAGTTTTTTGATGGCTTGCATAGCCATAAAATTTCCGTTTTCGTCTTTGCGAAATTCTTCAAATACAGAAGGAGATGATAAATCACGGGTATCATTGCGGCGGTTTACTTTCCCAAATAATTCGGGTTTATCATTCTTAATAATGGAAGTCCAGATGTGGTAATATGCCGCATACCGCACCCTGCTTGGCGGCATCTTATCATTATTGCTTCCGTAGGGCGGGTCAAAATAGGCGAGGTCAAATTTGTTGGCTTTTATGGTGGTAAAAATATCTCCCTTCAGCACACGATTGTTTGCGGTATTGATGTATAAATCCGGAATTTTTAAAACCAAATCCTTATGCGACCTTGGCGACCAATCCGCCAGATAAGCGGCATAATGCCCAAGGGTGCTATCAACAGAATCCAGCGCAAGAATTAAAGAAGTTAAGGCAACAGATTTTTCAATTTCATCCAGATTCATAAGGTCAATCTCATCCCTTATAGCATCCAGCTTTCTGGTGTTTTTGCGCTGGAAAGGGCGTTTCTCTACTTCATTAACATCACCACCATAATGTTCGGTAAACCATCCATCGTATCCTTTTAATCCATTAAGATGGTTGATAATTTCTGAGTAATGCTCAGGGCTGCGTTGGTTAAGTAGGTAGCATTTTGCAAAGGTCTCTGACCACTCAGAAATATCAGATGCTGTTGTGCTATACCCCAACTTAGAAAACGCCTGACTCACCCTTGTTGTCCCGCTAAAACCATCAAGGATATTCTGCACATCAAGCTCAGAAATCATATCAATAATATTAGGCAAAAGCTTCAGCTTGCTACCTGCATATTTTATTCCTTGGGTTTTGGGGGTGTGTAGTTTTGTGGTGGCAGGCATAGACAATATCTATTGCGAAACTAAGGGGAATTTTGTTTACATTTTCAAATTATCACTCTTTCCCAAACCCCTCCATTACTCCCAATCCAAACAAAGCAAAGTCGTATTTTACGGGGTCAGTAGCATCCAATTTTTTGAGGTTATGGGTGAGTTCAAGGGTGGCTTGCCAATCACTTTGGGTTCTGCTTAGCAATCCTAATTGACGCGCTACTCTGCCTACGTGTATATCCTCAGGGCATAGGAGCTGTGAGGGTTTTATGCGCTTCCACAAACCAAAATCTACCCCCATTTTATCATCCCTCACCATCCATCTTAAAAACATATTAATGCGTTTGCAAGAGGAATTACGGATAGGCGTTGCCACATGTTTTTTTGTACGTTCAGGGTATTGAGGCAATGAGAAAAATACATCTTGGAAATTGATTAATGCCTCCCCAATATTCTTTGATTTTGGGTTTAGTTTTTTCGCAAAAGCGTCTTCTAAACTTTGGTGTTTTGCATAATAGTTTTTGAAGAAATCTATAAAATAAAAAAGGTCTGTTTGGTTAAAAGTCCGGTGCTTAAAATGGGTGAGTGGCAGCAAATCTTTTTCTGAATGGTTGAGGATAAAATCGTGAGGTGTGTTATCCATCAATTGCATTAACTCCCTTGTTTTATTGATGATGGTTTTGCGCTGCCCCCACGCAAAAGTAGCGGCAAAAAATCCTGATATTTCTATGTCCTGAAGTTTGGAAAAACTATGCGGAATGCAAATGGGGTCGTCCTCAATAAAGCTGGAATTATTGTATTGGGTTACCTTTTCATCAAGGAAGGATTTGAGGTGGGCAGGTGTTAAAAATCCACCCCCCGCCAGAATGAATCTTTCGGGCTGGCCTGCACCCCCGCCAGCGGGGGACATCGCCCTATTCAAACTTCTACTAAAATTGGGGGCTAACAACTTTGAACATTAAACTTTAAACTTGCTCTGCATCCACTCAGCGGTTGTTACAATATCCTCGTGCAGGTATCTATCCTCTTGCATAAACGGAACTTGGGTGCGGTAATCGGTAATTAATTTTTCAAGTGGCGCAGAGGTTTTTAGTGGTCTGCGGAACTCCAATGCCTGTGCTGCATTCAACCATTCTACGGCTAAAATATTTTCAAGATTTTGGAGAACTCGGTAAGCTTTTGTGGCGGCATTAGCACCCATACTCACATGGTCTTCTTGCCCGTTGGAGGAGGGTATAGAATCCACCGAAGCAGGTGTGCAAAGTTGTTTATTCTCACTCACCAAAGCGGCGGCGGCATATTGCGGAATCATCATCCCACTATTTAATCCGGGATGGGCAACAAGGAATTCTGGCAACCCTCTTTTACCGCTGATGAGGTTATAGGTTCTGCGTTCCGAAATGCTCCCCAACTCT
>JAPLCZ010000310.1 GCA_026391915.1 Bacteroidota bacterium
ATGTTTCCAAAGAACTTTTTCATTATCACTTGCTCATCACCTTTAAATTTATGCATGAAAAAGAATTCAGTAACGGGTATTTTCTTTTTAGAAAATTTGTTGGGATTAACTTCCTTTTTTTTAGGGGTTGGCTCTTTAGATAAAGGTTTATTAGGATTAAGAATTTTGGCTAAATAAGTGTTTTTCTTAAGAATAATTGCTACTTTCTTTTCTGGGAGAAGTCTATTAGATTCTCCTAGTGAAATCTCATCTGAGGACATTTTTTCTTCTGCAAAATTAGACGGAACTATTACAGATTTGTTTTGAGAGAGTCCCCCTTTAAAAGATAAAGAAGAATTCCTTCGTGAGGTGGTGCATGATGAAAATACTAATACAATTAGTGCAATAAAAAACGGAGCTTTTATTATATTAATAGGTTCGTTATTGATAACTATAGTGGCCTGTTTGGTAAAACTTAATTTAAAGGTAAAGGTGCGGAAATTAGAGAAATTTTCAAAAATGCAACCATTAGAAAAATTAGTGGAATGAATTTTTATTTTCATTCTTGATTTGATTAGTGGAATTATTTCAGCCCTTTAGCCAATAATTTTTATCCTAATTTTGCCATTATAATGATGAGCCCCACCACACGCCGCGCTATTTTTATTTGGTTGATTACAGGTTGCCTTTTGGTGGCTGCTATGGTGGTAATTGGCGGCATTACCCGCCTCACAGGTTCGGGGCTATCTATTACTAAGTGGGATATTGTTACTGGCACTTTGCCGCCTATGAGTGATGCCGCATGGCAGCAGGAATTTCAGCATTATAGAGAGAGCCCACAGTACCAACAAATCAACTCACATTTTGGGGTGGAGGATTTTAAATCCATCTATTGGTGGGAGTATTTGCACCGCTTGGTGGGCAGGGCAATTGGGATGGTTTTTCTATTGCCTTTTCTATATTTTGTGATTAGGAAAAAGATTGATAAACCCTTTGCCATAAAACTCTTTGTAATTTTTATTTTGGGTGGCTTGCAAGGGTTTTTGGGTTGGGCAATGGTGGCATCTGGGCTGGTGGATAAACCTTATGTAAGCCATTACCGGCTGGCGGCGCACCTCATCACGGCTTTTATTACTTATGCCTATACGTTTTGGTTGGCGTTGGATGTTTTGTTTGATGCTAAAACTACTTCTTCATCCTCTAAAAAACCTTTTGGCAGCCTGCCGCTTTGGTTGCTTGGCGTTACTACTTTGCAGATAATTTATGGTGCTTTTGTAGCAGGCAAAAAAGCAGGAATTGGCTACAACACATGGCCAAAAATGGGCGATAAATGGGTGGCTGATGGTATGAATATCATAGAGCCTGCCTACAAAAATCTACTTGATAACCCCATTGTGCTACAATTTATTCATAGAACTATTGCTTTGATTTTAGTAGCATTGGTAGGCTGGCTTTGGTTAAGCCATCGCAAAAAATCTATGGGGGGTAGTCAGCGTTTTGCGCTGAAGTTTATTGTGTTTGCGATATTGCTTCAATTTACTTTAGGGGTGCTTACCCTTGTGTATGTTGTGCCTATTGAGTTGGCAGTTTTGCACCAATTGGGCGCACTTTTCTTATATACTGCTGTGGTGTTTCTTAACCATAGAAACAGGGGTTAGATGAAATCAAAACCGTCCTTCAAACAACTGATTTATGCAGAATGCATCTCTGCTTTAAACACCAAAGTTGAAGCATTAAAATCACTTATAATTAACCTTGCTGCGGGTGCAGAAAATGATTCAAAAAGTTCTGCGGGTGATAAGCACGAAACAGCCAAAGCCATGATACAAATAGAGCAAGAAAAACTCAACAAACAACTTGGTGAATTCTATGCACAAATTTCCATACTTGAAAAGATTGATGCCACAGCGCAATCTCCTAAAATCATCAAAGGCAGTCTGGTAAAAACGGATAAGGGTTTTTTCTTTTTAAGCATTGCTTTAGGGAAGATTTCCGCGGCGCAAGAAAACGTAATTGTGCTATCTCCTCAATCCCCTTTAGGCGCATTATTTATGGGGTTATCTGCTACGCAAAAAGTGCAGTTTAATAATATTACTTATCAAATCTTGGAGGTGGATTAGTCATCATTCAATCTAATATTCTACTTTTGAAACTCAATTCAAAAATTATATGACCAACGAAAAATCACCTATGGGTTTTAACCCAATAACCACAGCCATTTCTATTCTTACTTTTGCGGTTGTGCTTGCCTTAGCGCTGCATTTTATTTCCCCCCCTGCCCCAGCCCATAGCTGCGGTGAGGATGAAACGGAAGAATCTGGTGAGTAAAAAAAATCGCCGCAGATTATTGAAACTATGTTGTTTTTTAAAATGGAATCAATGAGCTTCGGTTCACAGATTAAGCTTGCAAATAATCTGTGAATCTGTTGCGAAAAATATTTTTATTTTTGAGAATCTACCTCACCACAGAAATCATCTTACCAGAAGTTGATTCCGCATTTATTACATTAATTCTGTAAAGCCCAGCAGGGTAGGAGCTCATATCAAAACTATACTTTTGTGTAGCGTTGCTTAAGTTTTCTTTTAAGATTAACTGCCCTGTCATAGAATAAATTTCCACACTGCTGTTTTTGGTTAATCCTTCCTCTAAAAACTGAAGATTAAGTGTGCCATTAGTTGGGTTGGGATATACCTTATAGCCATAATCTGAGTTTGCATTTTCAATAGAAGTGATGGTATAGGTTTTCACCGTTTCAGTAATCTTTACATTGCCTGAACCCATCCCGACATCCTCTGCTTGTGGTGTGCCGTAATACACAATACCGGGGGTGTAAGGGAACACACCATTGGTAGCGGAATCAATAGTTACAAAATAGGCGAAAGTGCCGTTAGGGTACTCAGGGGTTTTGCAAAACCTGCCGTTACTTGGGCCTAATTTACCGTAACCTTTTACTATCTCATAATCCTCAATATAATATCCTAATGGGTAGGTGCTATTTACATCAGGACCATATTCACTTGCATTGAGGGAACTGCCATCTGGCCTTGTGGTGCGCTTGGTTATGCTGCGCAGGCGGAAGGTGCTGGTCATGCGGGTGATTTTGCTGGAGGTATCATTGGGGTTTGCATAGCCATAAGCCCCATAGATAGGGAAGCCATCAAAGGCATACCCAATAATAGGTGAGTGCTTACTGCTATCTTTATCATTATACAAACATCTTGGGTTGAGGTGATGATGATATTCGCCGTCCATTTGTGGATGCCCAAGGCAGCTGTCAAAACCTTTCCCCTCTACCACTACGGCATCTTGATGCCATGTATTTTTGTTGTTATAACTCATGGCATCCATGGAGTTAAATACGGTAACACCATTACTCCAGATGCCGGTATGCCCCATAGGTACCATTACCGGCTTGCCTGTGTTTTGGGTGGGGTATCTCTTCATTTTAAAAACTAAATTTTGGTTTTTGGCTACGTTAGGATTGCCTGTCCAAGGACCTATTTTATAGGAAGGAACGCAGGTAACGCTTACATAAACAAAGCTATCAGAGTATTGCACTTTTTGCACATTGCTTGGGATATTGCCATAGCCTGTTTCGCCTTTTTTGTTTTGTATCCAACTGATGATTTCAGGAGAAGTTTGAGCATTAGCACTAAGTATTATTAGCGACATTGCCATGAGAGATAAAGTTTTTTTCATATTATTTGTTTAGATTTTTTATTCCTTACGAAAGAAAGCAGCAGAGGGTGGGGTAGGGGTTATAATTTGACACAAACATTTTTTACTTCAGTAAAAAAACGGAGTGCTTCAAAGCCGCCCTCACGCCCTACACCTGATTGTTTCATGCCACCAAAAGGAGTACGCAAATCACGCAGAAGCCAGCAATTAATCCATATAATTCCGCAATGAATTTTGTGCGCCATACGGTGGGCGCGTTTTAAATCAGAAGTCCATATAGTAGCCGCCAAACCATACTGTGTGCTATTTGCCTTCATCAAAACTTCTTCTTCATTTTTGAATGGAGTAAGCGTTACCACAGGGCCGAAAATTTCTTCTTGATTGGTACGGCAGGTATGTGGCAATCCTTCAATTAATGTGGGAGAAATAAAGTATCCGTTGGTGCATCTGCCATCTAATTTCACTTCCCCTCCACCTACTAATATTTTGCCTCCTTCCTCTTTGGCTAATTGGATATATGAAAGGATTTTTTCTTTGTGTTGTAGGGAAACAATTGCTCCTACTTTGGTTTCCTTTTCATTAGGGTCGCCAACTTTTAATTTGGCAACTCTTGCAATAAATTCTGTTTTGAATTTTTCGTAAATGCTTTCCTCAATAAATAATCTTGAGCCGCACAAACATATCTGCCCTTGGTTGCTAAAAGAACTCTGCACTGTTACCTTCATCATCTCTTCAAAATCGCAATCAGCAAATATGATATTGGGGTTTTTGCCTCCCAGCTCCAATGAAAGTTTCTTAAACATGGGGGCAGCAGTGCGGGCAATATATTGTCCCGTTTTAGTTCCCCCCGTAAATGATATAGCGGGTATCATAGGATGCTCAATAATGGCAGCGCCCACCTTAGGCCCTAAGCCATGCACTATATTCAAAACACCTTTGGGTAATCCTGCTTCAATACAAATTTCTGAAAGCATAAACGCCGTCATTGGGGTAACTTCTGATGGCTTCGCAATTACACAACATCCTGCGGCAATGGCAGGGGCTATTTTCCATGTAAAAAGATATAATGGCAGATTCCAAGGAGAGATACAACCCGCCAACCCAACAGGGGTATGGTAGGAGTAATTGATGGCTTCGTTGTCCGTTTGGTACGCCTCTGAATGTTCATGCAAAATAGCAGTTGCAAAGAACTTAAAATTATCTCTTGCCCTTGGTATATCCACCTTATTTGCTAGCCAAAGTGGCTTGCCATTATCTATACTTTCTGCTTCAGTGAGAGTATCCATTTTTTGCTCAATAAGCTCCGCAATCCGCAACATAATTCTGCTACGTTCTTCACGCGGGGTGGAAGCCCAAAGTGGGAAGGCAGCCAATCCTGCATCTACTGCATTTTGCACATCCCTTTCATCAGAATCTGGGATTAAGGAATAGACTTCCCCTGTAGCAGGATTGTAATTATCCACCCACTTTGCTGGGGTAGGTTCTTTTAATTCTCCATTAATGTAATTCAGGATTTTTTGCATCTGGCAAAACTACATTGCAAACAGGCTATAAATAAAAAAGTCCCGAAGATTCGGGACTTACTATATGGTTTAATTCTTTAAAATTTCAGTTGCTTT
>JAPLCZ010000186.1 GCA_026391915.1 Bacteroidota bacterium
CACAGTAAATTCTGCAAATTCGTTTTCTACTGAGGTGGCGGCAACTTTACCTTTAAGCCCTTCAACAACAATATTATAAACTAAAGATAAGCCAAGGCCCACGCCTTCTCCGGTTGGTTTTGTTGTAAAGAAGGGGTGAAAAACCTTATCAATATCCTTCATAGAAATTCCAGTTCCATTATCAGTAACAACCATTTTTACCATATTATTTTCTTTTGAAATCCCAAGAGTGATTTCAGGGATGTATCCATTCTCTAAGTTTGATTTGGATTTTTCTTTTATGGCATAAAAAGCGTTTGATAATAAATTTTTAAGAATCACCTTAAGTTCTTTTTCACTTCCCAAGATAAGCATCTCCCCATCCTTGAAATCTTTTATAAAAGAGAAGCTGTAGTTAGGGTTATCATAACCTACAAATTGAGAGAACACCTTAATATAATCGTTAGCAAATTCTACCACATTAAGCTTCTTTTTGCTAAGTACCTCACTGGAAGAATGCTTTAGCATATCACTCACAATTGTATCAGCTCTATTGCCATAATGATTAATTTTTGTGAGGTTTTGGATAAGGTCATGTAGGTCTTCTTTTACCTCCTCTTGCTTATCCGCATCTGCAATTTTCGCTATAATATCTTTGCTTATCTCCACAGAGATATCAGAAAAATTATTTATAAAGTTCAAAGGGTTTTTTATCTCATGTGCTATGCCCGCAGTCATCTGCCCCAAGTATGCCATCTTCTCTGAGTGGATTAACTGCTCTTGGGTAGATTTTAACTCCCCAACAAGGGTGGCATTATCCAATGCAACAGCTATAAAAGTAAGCAGTGCTTTGATAGTATTTATTTGGGTTTGGCTATAGGCATTTTTGCGCAGAGAGGCAATCATCAACACACCAGTTCCTGCGTTATTCAGCAGTAAAGGAAAACACAAAACGGACTGCAATTTTTTACCATCAGCCGTAATAATTTCCTTTGGCACATAACGCATAAAATCCTTTTCAGCATCCTCCAATGCTACCTCCTTTTGCTTGTCGAAACTCCACTCAGCAATTGGGGTAATAGTGTTTGATGATACCAAAGCATTTTTCTTTTTATCCCAATAAGCCAGTTCAATTTTGGCGGCATCCATCATGCTGGAAATTTCTTCTGATAGATTTTTATAAATATCTTCATAGCTGAGTGATGATGTAATTTTATTTCCCATCAGGGTAATTGCCTCCATACTGCCAAGGGAAGATTTGGCATCTGATAAAGTTTTTTCCAGATTCTTTTTGTCCTCTACAATACCCGAAACCTCACCTGCTTTTTTATGTAATAGGTTAAGCTTACGAATAAGTGTATTAAAATTCTCAGCAATTATTTTTGTTTTGGGATGGGCGGTTTCAATAAAATAAACTTCATCCTTTGCAACGGCTTCTGTGGTCTTTTTGTTGAGTTCATCAAGCGGTTTGCCAAGTACAGAAGCAAGAATAAAATACTCCGCACCAAGGGCAACTATCAACACAATTATAAAAATTAGGACTTGCATAAAATAGATATAAATTTGTTTCAAAAATAAGGCTTCTTCTTTCAATGCATTAACAAAAAGTGAATATGAAAAATGTATCAATGGCTCTTCTTGTCTCTTTATTTTTTCTTACTTACAAAAAAGCTACAAGTCAAACTTTACCCATTGGTAAAAACTGGGGAAGTGTTGGTGCTAAATGGCATTATACTGCTTGCGATTTAAATAGGGCAAAAGACAGCCTTGTGATAGTTTGGGAAGCTATTGCGGATACAACAATAAGTGGCAAGGAATGTCATCTTTTTATTAAGTATTACGTTGACCAAAAAGACAAAAAAGCTACATCAAATATTGATTCAGTTATAATGTATAACTCAATTACTGGTGACACTTTTTTTCGTTGGATACCCCGGCTTAGCAGCTGGGTAATTCATTATGCACAAACCTTAAATGAAGGTGATTCCTTTCAACTTGATGGTGAAGGAACGCCCCAGACTGATGACTATTTAAAGTATAAAATATGGAATAAAGGAATGTCTAGATATAGATTTGATTTTGGGAAATACACGGACTCGTTATACATTTATAGGTTATCTAATATTGACCATAGTACAACACGTCAAATGGTTACATTCAAGGGTATTGGCAATTTGCAGTATTTTAAAATTGAAGAAGGATATGATAAGTATGTTAAAATCTTCAACGAAGCTACTTGTAATTTAAGTTGTTATCAACCGAGTAAAGGGGCTTTGGAAATTTTATTTCTTCCAGAACGAAAGTGGTTGAGTGTAATGTCAACTGGAATTGAAAAAACAGAACGTTTAAAAAATAAAAAATTAGAAATCTACCCTAATCCAACAACAGGGATATTTACAATTGAACAGGGAAAATCAAATTTAGGAATACTGAATATTAGGAATATTTTTGGTCAGGTTGTCTATTCTTCCAAAATGGATTCAGAGCAGACAATAATAAACATAATTGACAAACCTAAGGGTATTTATTTTGTTGAAAATTTTGATACGCTTACTCATGAAATCAAAAGAAGTAAATTGGTGCTAAAGTAAAAAGTGTTTTGTAAAAAGCATATAACTCACACCCTTTATTAGATGATTTACTTTAAATTTGTAAAGGAATAAAGAATTAGACCTATGACTTTTGATAAAGTACTTACAGAAATTATGAAGATGGAGATTGAGGCGAAAGAGACCTTGATGGAAATTGTGCATCATAGATTAGTGGAAGAAAAAAGGGAAAGGATTTTTTCCAATGCAAAAAAAGCCAAAGCAGATTTTGTTAATGGAAAACTAAAACCGATGACAATTACTGAAGCAAAAAAGCATTTGAATTCTTTATAGATTTTTATTTTGAAAGTACGCAAACTTGTATTCTCAAATTCATTTAATAAATCATTTAAGAGGTTTACTAAAGGTAATGAAAAATTAAAAAAGTCAATTATTAATTCTATTGAAATTTTAGTTACTGACCCTAACTCTGTAAAGCTATCCACTCATAGTCTTACCGGAAAACTGATTGGATATTTTGCCTGTTCTTGTGGGTATGATTGTAGAATAATTTTCACCATTGAAAAGAATAAGGATACCAAAGAAGAATTTATTCTTTTGATGGATATTGGTACTCATGATGACGTTTACTAAACATTCAAATGTCAACCACCCAAACCACCCCAACCCTCCTCAACCCTTTTCCCGGGCTTCGTTCTTTTGGCGAGGCGGAGGGGCATCTGTTTTTTGGTAGGGATGCGCAGATAAATGAGTTGATTCGCAAGCTTTCTCTGTACCGTTTTATTTCTATTGTGGGTACTTCGGGCAGTGGCAAATCATCCTTAGTAAGGGCAGGGTTATTAAACGCCATTAAGCAAGGCAGGCTTGATGAAAACGAAACCCCCAAAGCGTGGAAAATAAAAATAATAACTCCAGGGACTAACCCCATTGGCAACCTCGCTAAAAGTATTGATGAGGGGGATAAAAACTCTGTAGAACCAATACTAAAAGAAAGCACACTTGGGCTGGTACAGGCTATGCGCCCAAGGTTGCAACCCAATGAAAATTTGCTGTTGGTGGTTGACCAGTTTGAAGAACTTTTCAGATTTGCTGAACACGAAAAAGGCCTTACTGAAGCCGACCATTTTGTGGCGCTTTTAATTGAGGCTGCCAAACAAAAGGATGTCCCGATTTTCATTGTAATTACTTTGCGTGCCGACTTCCTTGGCGACTGTACCCGCTTTGAGGGATTGCCTGAAGCCATCAATAATGGGCAATATTTAATACCCCGTTTAAGTGCCGCTGAGAAACGCGAAACCATTACCGCACCTGTGAAATTTGCGGAGGGGAAAATCTCCCCTATGCTTGTGCAAAGGTTACTGGATGATGTGGGAAATAACCCTGACCAATTACCCATTTTGCAACATGCTTTAATGCGCACATGGGAGTACTGGAAAACCTATTCGCAGCAAGGTGACCCAATGGAAATTTTGCATTATGAAAATATTGGTACGCTAAGCAAAGCCCTCAACCAACATGCTGATGAGGCGTACTTTGAGCTCAACGGAAATCAGCAAATTATTTGTGCTAAAATTTTTAAATGCCTCACCGTAAAAGGGGATGATAACCGTGGAATCCGCCGCCCTAATTCAGTAAAAAATATTGCAGAGATTACTGGAGAAAAAGCAGATGACATCATAAAAATTGTGAATGTTTTTCGCAAAGCGGGCAGGGGATTTATTATGCCGGCAGAGCCAAATATCATTGCTGAAAATACTGTTCTTGATATCTCGCATGAGAGCCTTATGCGTGTGTGGGAACGCCTGGGAATTTGGGTGGATGAGGAAGCGCAGGCTGCCCTCATGTATAAGCGCCTTACAGAAAGTGCGCTGCTGTATGAAGAAGGCAAATCTGCCCTTTGGCGTAACCCCGAATTGGAGTTAGCGCTAGACTGGAAAGAGAAAAATACCATGACAGAAAAGTGGACGTTGCAGTACAATACTAATTTTAAAAATGTGTCTTCCTTTCTTGCGGCAAGTATAAAAAATCAGGAGGAGGAAACCAAAGATAAAAAGCGCAGAAGGACGCTTATCAATATTGGTATTGCAGTTTTTCTTTTGTTTTCCAGCATACTTACTTTATGGGCTTTGAGGGAGAGGGCAACAGCTTCAGCTAATTATGAGGACGCTATGAAGCAAGGAAAAATTGCCAAAACCCAAGAGCAAATTGCACACGAAAAAGAGCAAGAAGCAGAGAGGAATTCTAAGATAGCACAAACCGAAAGAAGCAAAGCAGAAGACCAGCGCAGTAAAGCTGAAATTGAAAAAGCCGAAGCTGAAAAGCAAAAGCGGATTGCTTTAGAAAAAGAATACGAAGCGCAACTCCAGAGAAAACTGGCAGAGGAGTCTTCCATTGCAGCACTAAACTCAAAAAAGACTGCAGAAGAGAAGGGAAAAGAAGCAATTTTGGAACGCGATAAGGCAGAGAATATGCGCAAACTTGCAGAGACCAATGAAAAGAAAGCAACCAATCTTCACCGCCTCAGTAACTCACATTATCTCGCCATAAAATCTTTGCAGGTGCAGGATAAGGAATTAAAAGCATTGCTTGCTTATTATGCTTATAAATTTAATAAAGATTATGGTGGTAAACCCAATGATGCAGATATTTATGCCGCTTTATCTGAGTTTAATTTATCATACGGGTCAAGGCTCAATAGTACTCATACAGAGGTAAAGGCATTGGCTTATTCGCCGGATGGAACGCAAATGATTTCAGCAGGAGGAGAGGGGCAATTATTAGCTTGGAAGTTAAGTGAAAGCACCACTCCAAAACTAATTACTACTGTAAAAAATCAACTCATAAAGTCTGTTGCTTTTATAAGTAATGATGATATAGCTATAGGTAGTGATAACGGAATAATTCAGGTTTTCTCTATCAACAAAGCAAAAGAAAAATACAAACAGCAAATTCATAAAGGAGCAGTGAATTCTATCTTCTATAATGATAACAAAATTTATAGTGCTGGGGCAGATAAAACTGTTAAAATCCTGGATGCTTCTACCCTTAATGTAGTTAAAACCATTAGCATTACTGGGATTCCTTTTGCCATTACCGTAACTAAAAATAATACTGCTTATGTTGGGTGCGATATTGGTGCGGTATACCAGATACCTAAGGAAGGAAGAAGTGCAGTCTTATTCTCTCAGGAGAAATCAAAAATAAATTGCATTTCAGTAAGTGAGAATGCTAAATATTTAGCCATGGGTTTAGCAAGTGGAGAGTTGGTTATTTATCGTCCTGAAACAGGTAAAAAGCAAATCATCAAAGCCCATAACTCTGCCATTAGCAGTGTTTCTATCAACCCAGATAATAGTCAGATTGCAACGGCATCTTTTGATAATTCTATAAAAATATTTAGTACAGAAAACCCTGATGATGCCCCTTATGAAATCAGGAAGCATAGCTCCTATGTGTTGGTAGTTTGCTTTAATAAGGATGGGAAACAACTGGCATCTGGTAGTAAAGACATCCGCATAAGTCAGGTAAACCCTAAAGATATGGCAGAGACCCTCAAGGAAAACCTCACCCGCAACCTCACCACTTATGAGTGGAAGGAATACATAGGTGATGATGTGAAATATGAGGAGTTGGATTTGAAAAAATAACTGCCTTCTACCGTCCAGCTTCTGCTAAAGTTGCAACATCAAATTTCACCAATTCTACAAAGCGGTTTACCCGTTCTTCAATAAGGGATGGGTTGAGTTCAAGAAGCCTTTCTAAACCAAATTTCTCTACACAGAAAGATGCCATAGCACTTCCATAAATCACGGCTCTTTTCATATTCTCAAAACTGATATCTCCTGTTTTGGCAAGGTGCGCCATAAAGCCCGCGGCAAAAGTATCCCCTGCACCGGTGGGGTCAAAAACTACCTCAAGCGGCAGGGCAGGTGCAAAGAAAATATCATCATTATGGAATAACAAAGCACCGTGTTCTCCTTTTTTAATAATCAAATATTTTGGCCCCATTGCTCTGATAATCTTAGCAGCTTTTACCAATGAATACTCCTTGCTAAGTTGCCTAGCTTCCTCATCATTCACTACTAATAAATCAACCATACCAATAGTTTTCGTAAGGTCATCCATGGCAATATCCATCCAGAAATTCATGGTGTCCATGGCGATAAGTTTGGGTTTATTTTCCAATTGGTTGATTACAGAACTTTGCACCTGCGGGCTTAGGTTACCCAACAAAAGGAAGTCAGGGGTTTTATAATTAAGCGGTAAAATGGGGTTAAAATCTCCCAACACATTTAACTCAGTAACTAAGGTATCGCGGGTGTTGAGGTCGTTATGATATTTGCCTTTCCAGAAAAAAGTCTTACCATCTTTTTTAATCTCCACACCATCCAAATCAACCTTGCGGCTGCGTAACATCTGCATAGCATCTTCAGGGAAATCATTACCTACCACAGAAACCACTTTTATTTTAT
>JAPLCZ010000151.1 GCA_026391915.1 Bacteroidota bacterium
CCATGGATTTGGGATTGCGCCTGCCACGCCAGTTTTCTGATAAGGAAATGCATGTGCGTTCTCTGCTTTACAATAAGCTTGTCCGCGGCAAAATGAGTGTGTATATTGATGTGGAATATCTCAATGCAAATCTGCTAAAAAAGAGCATTAACAAACCCCTTTTGATTTCTTATATCAATGAGGCAAAAGAGGTGGCTGCCGCTACAGGGGTAAGTGCGGAAACGGTGATTAATTCCCTTATCACCATGAATGATATTATGCAAACTCCCATAGAGCAAACTGATGATGCCCTTTGGGGAACTGTGGAAAAAGCCATCCATGAAGCCATGGCGAACTTTGAGGATTTCCGCAAGCAGGAGGGCGCTGAATTGGAGAAAGAAATAAGGCAATATATTGCGGGGATTGAGGCAGGACTCCTCGCTGTAAAAGCCATGAAGGATGAGAGATTGGTGAATATAAAAGAGGGCATCCGTGAGAAACTGAGTGAGGTAATGGCGGATGAAAGTTTTGATAAAAACAGATTGGAGATGGAGATGATTTATTATGTAGAAAAACTGGATGTAAGTGAGGAATTAGTTCGCCTGCAAAGCCATTTGGATATGTTTATCAAAACACTTGAGGAGGAAACTCCAGGCAAGAAACTGGGATTTATTTCTCAAGAAATGGGAAGAGAAATAAACACTATTGGCAGCAAAGCCAATGATGCTGCCATGCAAAACCATGTGATAATGATGAAGGATGAGTTGGAGAAAATTAAAGAGCAAAGTCTCAATATTCTTTAATGGAAACTGGTAGAATTTTAATCCTTGCAGGTCCATCTGGCAGTGGCAAAACCACCGTTACGCATTTATTAATGGGGCTGCATAAAGAGTTGGTGTTTTCGGTTTCGGCTACCACACGTAGCATCCGCCCTAATGAGGTGGATGGAAAAGATTATTATTTCATCAACCAAGAGGTTTTTAAAAATAAGATTGCCGCAGACGAATTTGTAGAATTTGAGGAGGTATATGCCGGCATGTTTTACGGCACTTTGAAAGTAGAGATAGAACGCATTTGGGCAAATAACCAAATCCCTATTTTGGATATTGATGTGTTGGGTGCATTGAATATTAAAAAGAAATTTCCGGAGACTGCTGTTACTATTTTCATCCATCCTGTGAGTATAGAAAACCTGCACAGTCGCCTCACAAAACGCGCTACGGAAACCCCTGAGAGTTTTGCTTTCCGCATAAAAAGAGCTGAGGAAGAATTAACTCTTGCCCCACAATTTGACCATATCGTTTACAACCGCATCCTTGAAACTGCGGTGGAGGATGCTGATTCCATCATCAAAAAATATCTGTAGAAAAATATGAAGACGGGTTTGTTTTTCGGCTCATTTAATCCCATACATAATGGGCATTTAATTATTGCCGAATACATGGCCACCTATACCGATTTGGATGAAGTATGGTTGGTGGTTAGTCCGCAAAACCCATTTAAAAATGCGGAATATCTGGCAGATGAAAATGCCCGCCTGCAAATGGTAGATATTGCCATTAGTGGCAAACCAAAACTAAAAAGTTGCGATGCGGAATTTCATTTACCACGTCCTTCTTATACTATAGATACCCTGCATTACCTCACAGAAAAATACCCAGAAAGAGAATGGGTTTTGGTGATGGGAACAGATACCGCAGCCACCCTGCCTGACTGGAAAAATGCAGAGGAGATCATGGAAGATTATAAAGTGTATTGTTATCAGCGGCCAGAGGGGCAAGAAAGATTTGACAACTTTTTAAAAGTTGTCAAATCTAAAAACACCTTTACCCTTTTTGCCGATGTGCCCCTTATGTATATCTCAGCTACTTTTCTGCGCCAGTCTTTAAAAAGCGGAAAACTGATTGAGCATCTTATCCCGCAAGGGGTGTTGGAGTTTATTAGGAGGGAAGGGGTGTATGCAGGAGAAGTTTGAAATTCTTAATTTGAAGTACGGCGGAATCAATAGAAGGGTAAGTTTGTGATATGTTTAATACTTAGATATGAAAAGTCATTATATATATATTGTTTTAGCAGCTGCATGTTTATCCTGTGGGCAGAACAAACCAAAATCAGGAAATGCGAAATGCGAAAATTCTAATTTGAATGATTCAATACTGTTGCAAAAATATGAGGCGTTTTTGGACAAGGTTGAGTATATAAATTCGGACTATGACATGAAAGTATTAGAAAGGATAGAAAAAAGTAGGGATACTATTCTATTAGAAAATTTCATTAAAGAAAACTATGATATTATCAAACCTTACAAAGAATTCTCTCTTATACCAAAGGAACTAGTAAAATATACTTATGCTATTGATTTTAATGGTGACAGTTTATTAGATATATTTTATGATGGCCCTACGGGAGCTATGCCAAGAATAAGTCAAATATTTTTAAATCTAGGGACACGATATAAAAAAGTATTTTCTGAATACCAGGATATAATCAAAATGGATTTCATTAATAATAAATTGCATTCATTTATTCTGAATAACGAAGGCTGCTGTGCTGACCCGCAAATAGTTGATTATACCT
>JAPLCZ010000277.1 GCA_026391915.1 Bacteroidota bacterium
CTGATATGGTTTGTAAGACTTGCCTGCAAATTTTGAGGTATCAGGATTATAAACCCCTGCCACATCAATTTTTGCATTGAATTCCTGTATGGCTTTAACTTTATAATTGCTTATCCAGTTTACCCCAATGATGCCTATAGCACCTTTGTTTTTACTTACGTAATCAATTACTTCAGGGTTGGAGTGCAGCCCAAAGAAAGTTTTCGGTAGCGTTTTATTGATTTTAAAACGATTGCATATGGTACCAAAAATACTAGACTTAGGGTCATCAAAAACTACAGTAATAGGGAGGGAAGTTTTGCCATCCGCATCGGTCCAATTATTTATTTTGCCTGAGAAGATATTCTCCATCACCTCATACTTAAATTCTTTGTTAGGATTATCCTTATTGATGATTAATGCAATAGCATCATAGGCTATTTTGGTGTATTTGATGGGGAGTTTTCTTTGCTCAAAAACAGCGTTTTCTTCCTGGGTTAATTTTCTGCCAAGCACCAGCATAGTGCTTTTTTTATTTCTGAAATCTGTGATAGCATCAAACTCTGATTCGTAGTTAACTTTAATCTTTGCCTGAGGATATGTTTGGTTGAAAACAATAAGTTCTTCTTTAAAAATTGGAGAAAGAGTTTCATCCACACTTAGGTTCAACTCACCAGAAGTAGGCGTGCTAAGCGCTTTGCCATTTTTATCTGTCTCATCACAAGAGGTGATGAAAAATACTGCGGCAAAAGCTAAAAATAAAAGTGATGTTGTTCTAAATCTCATCTTCGTTTTCTACCAGAGAATCTTGATGAAGGCGGTATGCCTTATACCCTCTGAATGCGCCATAAAAGACTAATAATATGCCAAAGACATTCTTCTCCCAACCACTAAGTTGTCGCAAATTTTCAAATATAAAAATCACAGTAAAACCCAAGCCCATAAAGACGGTTGCCGCTATGATGTGATAAATTTTCAGGTATTTGATTGGCATAAAAAAGTGCGCACAAAGGTAGTTCTGCCAATTAAATTAATTTGTTAAGATATTGGTATCTTGTTTATGAAAAATTCATTCTACTTTTGTTTCCTACTCTTAAAGTATTTATGAAGAAATTTTACTTGATAATTCTCTGCTTGATGATTGCCATTATCAATGCATATCCTAACGCAGCACAACCCGGCGTTTTTAATGCAGGTGGCACCAAAAACTTCTCGCCATTATTTCCTGAGGACTCCATAAACAGCAAAAAAATCCAGATGAAAACGGAATTTGTTTCGGTGGATTTATATAAAGGTTACGCTGTAGTAAAAGGGGTTTACCGCATGTTTAATGTAAGTGGACATGAGGTGAAAATTAAAACAGGCTACCCTATTAATGACAACCTGCATGCAGGCGGCTCTCATGGTACGGATATCCATTTTGATAGCCTCTATAAAATTAAAGTTTTGGTGAATGGGCAACCTGTTAAGCTTACAGTTTCTTCAGAAAAATCTCAAAGAAAATATGGTGATAAAGGCAATTGGTACGTATGGGAAACAACCTACCCACCGGATTCCTTTGTAAAGATTGAGGTATACTTTATCATGAATACCAATGAGAGTTACACACGCCAAGGGTATAATAGTGAAAAGAAAAATGGCTTTGTTTATATCCTTGAATCAGGCAGCAGTTGGGCGCGTGATATTGATGAAGGAGATATTGTAATGCACCTAAATGATGGGCTAAGGATTGAAGATATTTATGGAATTTCTCCAAGTTCAATTTTTCAAGTTAACGAAAAAATGGGCTTGCTTTGGTATAATTTCCGTGACTTAAAACCGACAGACAAAAACAATATTATAGTTACCTATTTCAAGAACCAAAAGGAGTTTATTTTTCCGGACGTGGTAAAAAAATCTGATGAACTTTTTACAAAAATTGATGGCCTTGAGAAAATTTTTAAAGACAATAATGAGGGCTTTGCTGCCTTCACCTTTGCCAGTCCTTTTGAGCTGGGAGTTTACTGGGAATTTTATGAAATACTTGCTGGAATTGCGTTAATAATTATTGGGCTTCCTGCGGTGGTAATTATTTTGGTGAGGCGACGGTTGAAAAAAAGAAAAAAAAATAACTCCCACATCAATCTATAGATTGCATGAACATGAAGCTAATAAGGGAAAGTGGTCCTAACCAAAAAATAGATGCTATAAATCATTCATTCTTATCCAAAAAAAAACTTACTTCGTGGCTTCAAATTAAATCCAACAAAAAATGAAAAAATACATCATTAATTTTATGGTTGCCTTGGCAGTTCTATTTTCAATAAATATCTATGCCGGCAAAAAACTTATCACCAAACCCAGTAAAGATTTGGAGTTGGTGATAAAAGGGGAAGGTGGGGCACGCGGTAGTGCCGTGGCATACAACCCCAAAAAGCGTCTTTACTATGCTGTAATCTGCGGAAATGAAACTTTCCCTTTGGAGACTTTTGATGAGCAAGGACATAATTTATTCAGCACCCAAGCCGGCTTTGATGTTAGAGGAATGTGGTGGAATCCCAACAAAAAACGACTTGAGGCAAACGGCTATGGTGAGTACGGGCTGGCAGTAATTGGTACCAATGCCAGCGGATTTGCGACAGGTAAATTGGACGACATCAACACGAAAAGTGCAAAACCCAATGAAAACAGCATAGGCACTCTCAACTATAATGATGATGAAATATTATACTATGCAAACAGCTACATTAATAGGTATGGCTATGATGGCAAAGAGCATGATTATATATTTTTGACTGATGGCTTTGAACCAGATGATGTAAATGAAAATACCGTTATCTATACGGGGGTAAAAGGGATGGAAATTGGGTTGGTGGATTACTCCGAAGGGCAGGTAATTTTCTTTAACATGAAAGGAGAAAAATACCCCGAAGTGGTGGATTTACCTAAAGATGATGGCCTCACCATTAGTGACGCTTTTAAAATTAGCTTTGCCAATGATAGGGTGTGGTTTTTTAACGCTGATAACAGAACTTGGACTGGATATAAAATTTTTGAATAGGGGGATAGAACCCCCCAACCCCCTAACCCCCTAAAGGGGGCTTTAACTATAGAGAAACTCTGAAATCAATTTGAAAAATAAGCTATCTCATATTACAAATAAATTAACATCGGAGAGCAAGTCCCCTTTAGGGGATTTAGGGGTAGCAATAAACTAAGACTTAAAACAACACAACAATAAACACAATATGAAAAAAACAAACCTCTTAAAAATGATAGCAGTGATGAGTATTTTCAGCATCAGGGCTATGGCGCAAGGTGAACCCTTATTTGAAGACAACTTTGATAACAATTACAAAAGCTGGTCATTAGTGGAAAATGATGACCGCACCACAAAAATTACAGGTGGCATTTTATTTATCCAAAACAAAAACGACAAAGGATATTGGACAGGCCAGCCAGTTACCAAAACCAGTTATGCCTCTACCAACTACAGCCTCAAAGTAAAAACCCAACATACTGGTGGTGTGGATGACCACGGTTATGGACTTGTGTTTGGCACTAAGGACGTAAACAATGGCTACCAGTTTTTCATCACTCAAAACAAATATTTTAGGGTGAGTAAATATGAAGATGGCACCATGACAAACATCTGCGAATGGACAAAATCGGATGTGATTTATGGGTACTTAAGCAATAACCTTGAGGTGAAAAAACTGGTGGCAACTGGGAGTTTTACATCAATGGTACAAAGGTTTACACAACCTATGCCCGTACCCCAATGGGTAGCTATGTGGGTATTTGGGTTTACGACAAACAAACCATTGAGTTTGATGATTTTTCTGTAAAGGAATTGACATCAACTTCTTCTTACAACTCAGGCTCAAATAGCAATGGCAGCAATGCGGCGGCACCCTCCAGCCCAAGTGGCAGCAATAATGAAAACACCACCCGTACCAACACCACCGTTGATAAAAGCACTGGCAACTTCACTACAGATTTAAAAACCATTATTGCCTCTGGCTCTCAAAATTTTGCAGATATTAAGGGAGATGAGATTGACCCCACAGCAAAATATTTTAAAGATTATTATTCCTCAGTAAAACTTCCAGGAGCTATGGAAACTAAAATTTCTAATATTCTTGGGTTAACACATTACACCTATTTTGGGCCTTATAGCAGCCAAAGTGCAGCCTTTAGCAAGGTTGAGGAAATGGTGGGCAAGCTCAAAGGAATACTTACAGACCATTATTATACAAAGGTACCCAACAGCACAGAAATTCAATATAGCATTGGCAAAAACGCCTCAGGTGGTTATGAGAAAAAATACATTTCAGTATATGATTTTAAGGATAGCAAAACTGGCGAATACAAAGTAGTATTGGCAGTTTATGCCTATAGCAGTTATAAGCAACCAAGGTATTATTTCATCAGCAGTAGCGCAGATAACGGCAGTGATTTTGGTGGCAAACTTAATAAAGTTATCCGTGCAGGTGCAGATAGTTTCATCAGCCTCCGTGGTGAAAAACACAAAGGCTGGCTCTCCGATTATTATGACCCAACCCTCACCCTCCCCGGTGGCGAAAATGCTAAGCTCAGCAAATTTATCTACCACTCCTATGACTGTACTTTTTATGACGGAACTTCAGAGTATGAAGCCAACAGTAAATACAACGAACTCATAGAAAAAGTAAAGCGCGCCGTTGGTAGCAACTTTGTTTATAAAGATGAATATGATGATGGAAAAGGCAGCAAAACCTACACTTACAGCCTTAGCATGAAGGCAGACCAAAAAACCTTCGCCAACTATCCTGATGTAAAAATAATGCGGAGCTTTAGTAGCAGTTCCAATAAATATGAAGTGAAAATCAGCGTTAGCAAATCGTTTGATTGGTAGATATTAATTCGAAATAAAAAATTAATCCTTTAGCCTACCATTGCTAAAAGAGGCAGGTACATGAAAGCGCACCTCATCTTCGTCAGAAATTAGGTAGCTGCTTACGCTGATATTGATGGCGCTACGTGCCGGAGAAAACGCCAATATCTTAATGGATTTGGGTAGCCACATTCCGTTTTTCTCTTCAAATTTATCGTAGGTTACGGTTACGTTCATGGTGTCGGTGCGGTACCTGAAATGGGTCATCCGCATTGTTGCGGCATCCATACTGAAACTCATGCTGTCCGCATGGCGCTTGCCTTTAACTTCAAACACATTATTGATGCTGGTAATAATATCCTCCCCCAACACCGGGAAGGGCGGAAAAGCCAATAATAATTTTTGCATGGCAGGTAAACTCAGCCCGGGTATGGCAACAAATTTCTCAACATCTTTTAGGTTATATGTTGAGTAGGTTTGTTGCAAATTATTAAGCACAACGGTGCTATCCGTGTTGGCAAGCATCCTTGCTACCTCCAGCAAAATGGAAACGGAACTCCACACAATGCTATCCTTGCGCATTTTAATAATTGCAGTGGCAGAGATGGAATTTTCACCCTCATAATCAATCACGGTTTTAGCCCGCAGCCATTTGTAATTGGGCTGTGCGCTGTCAAGGTTTTTAATGAAATCTGCTACGGCAGCATTCACCTTTTTCACGGGCTTATCCCCTTTGGTAATTGCCTTGGAAGTGGTGCATGAAAACATCAGCACTGCCGCAAAAAAGGCTATTATTTTTATGTTATTCAATGATTCTTTTTTCAGAGATTTTCTTATCAATTGTTTTGGAATCAGAGCCTAATTCTTTTGCTTTTTTCCAGTTGGCAACGGCCTCATCGGTATTGCCAAGTTTAAAGAGGACATCGCCGTAATGCTCAAAAACCTCGTAGGAGGTTTTGTCCAAATCCAATGCTTTTTTAATGTAATCCGCCGCCTCTTTGTATTTGCCATTGATGAAAAGAATCCAGCCATAAGTATCCAGATAAGAGGCATTATTGGGTTCTACTTCAATCGTTTTTTTACTCATCCTTTCCGCCTTGGCAAGGTTCATTTTCTTTACTGATAGATAGTAGGCGTAATTATTTAGCGCCAAAAGATTGGTTACAGAATCATAGGCTAGCACCTTATCAAAGGTGGCAAAGGCGTTGGTTAAATCCTCTTGCCTATAATATGCCTCCGCCAAACCCAATTGCAATTGGGTTTCAAGGTTGCGGTTATCACCATTTAAGTTCAGCCCGTTTTGGAAAGCCTCAGCCGCCTCTTTAAATTTCTTTAACTCCAGTTTTGCATTTCCACTAAAATAATAAATTATGGGTTGAGAGGGGAAGTATTCCAGCGCCTTTTCAGACTCCTCATTCAGGGTTTTATAATCCCGCAATTCAAACTCAATAGTGAGCAATTGTTGCCAAACAGAAAACACATCTTTTCTGAATTCAATGGCTTTGCGGTATTTAATTCTTGCATCCTCTTTCCGATTTTCTACCATTAAAAAATCTGCGTAAATAGCCCATCCTTTGGCTTCCGTTGGGTGCACTTTTACCACTTCATCCAAAAGTTGATATGCCTCTGCACGCATTTTATCTGACATCTTTTGCATGAGATAATTTTGATACAGAATCTGGATTTTCTGGTCAACCCCCATCTGCGGGCTTGCAAAGGCGCTGAGTAAATATTCTGATGATTTTGGCTTATCCCCTTTCTTATAATAAAACTCTGCAAGGGCAAGGGAAGTCATGGGGTCACCCGGGAATTTCTCTTCCAATTTTTTGAAAGTTTCAAAGGCTTTGTCATTATCCCCAACCTTAAAATAGGTTTGTGCCAACATCTGCAAATAGCGTTTATTGGTGGGGTCAGCCTCTACCAATTTCTTGATTTCTACAAGGGCTTCTTTAAATTTCCCCGCCTCAAAATATAGTTTGTGTTTGCTTACAGCCGCCTGTTCATTATCGCCAAATTGTTTGCCCATGCGGTCATAGACTTTTGCGGCATCATTGGTTTTGCCAAGTATGGTGTAGTAGGTAGCCAGTGAGCCGTAAAACTCTTTGTTATCTGGGTATAAATCTATCAAATCAGAATAGGTTTTTGCAGCATCAGCCCACTTTCTTTGGTTCTGATAAATATCTGCCTGAAGTATCCTGTACCATTTATTTTCTTTATCAATGGCTACTGCTTTTTTTATAGCATCCTCAGCTTTTACGTATTGATTTTGGTTGAAATATCCCACCGCCAATTCATAGAGTACTGCGTGGTTTTTAGGTTCTATTTTCAGGGCTTGCTCAAAATTCCAAACAGCATTTTGGCTGTTGCCTGTCATTTTTTCTTTCTGCCCCGTAAAAAAGAAATTATCAAACTCTGCCTTGGTTCTTTGTGCCTGTATTAATTCAAAATTGTTTTGCGTTTTCCTTACAGGCTCAACTTTTTTCTCTGAAACTTTTGGCGTTAATGACCTTGACTTTTGTGTGGAAGAACACGCGCTGAGCAGGCATATCACTACGCCAATTAAAAAATGTTTTGTGTGGAGATTCATTGAGTTCAGCGCGGTTTACAAATCATTTGCCGTTAGCACGCCTCGGAGTAATCTCCAAGATTTATAGAATCTGTTTTGCCTGCAAATACGGCGTAATTTCCAAGCATTGAGTTTTCAATATTGGCGTTGGAGATATTGGCGTTTTCCAGCACAATGCTGTTGCGTAAAACGGAATTTGCCACCTTAGTATTTGCCCCCACAGAAACATAAGGACCCACCACAGAATCAGTAATTACAGCACCTTGAGCAATAAAACATGGAGGGATAATAACAGAGTTGGAAACCTTTGCATCCACAGAAACTAAGTCCTTATTGGTGCTTAGCTCCAACACCATTTTATTGGTAAAAACTGTAGCCTCTTTGTTACCGCAATCCAGCCAATGGTCAACGTCCACAGTTTTAAATTTTGCCCCTTGCTGTAGCATATTTTCCAGCCCATCCGTCAGTTGAAATTCGCCTTTTACTTTTATGTCATTATCCAAAAGGTATTGCAATTCTTTATGCAGATATTCGCCATCTTTAAAATAGTAAATCCCAATAATTGCTTGGTCGCTTACAAACTCAGTGGGCTTCTCCCAAAACTGTTTTACGGTTCCGTTTTCATCCACCTGTACCACGCCAAAAGCGGAAGGATTCTCAATTCTTTTTGTCCAGATAATTCCGTCTTGTGTAGTATCAATTTTAAAATCAGCATGAAATAAAGTATCTGCAAAAGCAACG
>JAPLCZ010000124.1 GCA_026391915.1 Bacteroidota bacterium
AAGCATGGAGAAAAATAAAACAAAAGCCAGCGTAGTGCTAATGTAGCCAGAGAACATCATGGCAGCCGCAATAAATGGACTTATATATTGATACTTCATTATTTTTTCTTTCACCATTTCTAAATCAACATTGTCGGCATACAATTTTTGATTCCACATCAGTTTCATGTGGAAGGTAGCCAGTATAGAGCCGAATAAATACAGTCCGCCGAAGAGCACATACGAACCCTGATTATCAGGGTATTCGCCAATAACCGATGAGGCAAAAGGCAATAAGCAATAGGTGAGCATTTGCACAATTGACATCACAGCATAAGATATAGAGTATTTACCAATCAGTTCCTGAAAGGTGGCGTGCCCCATCCAATACTGCAACACTGCTAAAAAGCAAAGTAGAAAAGCCATTAAATGCGGCGCCATATGGCTTAATTTATCTAACAGTTCTGGTGCGGATTTTTTATCAGCAAGTTCAGGTAAGTGTAATTCAATTACCAGTAGGGTCATTACAATGGCTAATATGGCATCAATAAAAGTGTTGAGGCGGTCTAGTTTTTTATGGTGGTTTTCTTGGTGCTCTGGCATATTAGTTTTTTATTTATGCGAATATGCGAAAATTTATTCTATCTGCAAAAGATTAAATAACCCAGCTGTATCAAGATTGTATCTTAGTACTTTTAGTGGGCAGTTTATAACTGATGTGCGATTGGGGTAGCCCCTTACCTATGTTACCTGCACCCCAATCTTAAAAATCTCGCAGAGAACCGCTGAGGAAAAACCGCTGAGTTTCTCAGAGAAGAAATGAGACCCACTGGCTGAAGATTATTCTTGGCATCTTCCAATCAACCCTTCCAAAACCATCCTATAAGTTGGGGTTTCAATACCGAGTTTTTCTCCTTGCTTTATAACAAATTCTGTAAGAGAAAGATATTCTGTTTTGCCGCCTTTTTGGAAATCAATATGCATGGAGGTTTGGTTATCAAAAGGGATTTTCTCTACTTTGGCAATAGTTTTTTCTATGATATTTTCTGAGAGAGAAATGCCTAGAGCCTCTGCCACAGCTTTGCATTCTGCAATCAGGTTTATTAAAGTTTCTTTATGGTTTGGGTTGGCTAAAATTGCCCCAATAGGCAAATCTAAAAAGGAAGTGAGGCTGGCAAGCGGAGAGATAAAAAGATATTTCTCCCAGATAGTTTGCCAGATATTATCTGAGAGGCGGGCATCAATCCCTGCATTTAATAATAGGCGTTCAAGGTGTTTTAATTTTTCATTTTTGGTATTGTCCGTGCCAAAATACAAAACATGAATATCGCCAGTTGCTTTTACAACACCAGCCTCCAATAAACGCGAAACGATATACACACAACCCTCCCAAACTTCTGCCTCAGGCAATAGCTTTTGAATTCTCTCTTTACCATCAACACCATTATATAATGGTAGAATAATAGTGTTGGGAGTGATGCAGCTTTTTATGGCAAATATGCTGTCCTCAAGGTCATAACTTTTGGTGGTGCAAAGCAGATAATCAAGTTCACCAATCACCTCAGGATTCCCTGAAATGATACTTGGGAAAATTATTTTTTCCGATTCATCAGTAATCAATTTTAGTCCTTTCTCATTGATGGTTTTTTTTGTTTTAGGTCTTGTAATAAATATTATTTCTACCTCGTCAGAGGCTTTGTATTTATTGGCTAACAGCCCCCCGAAATAACCACCAACACCACCAATACCAAGGATTGCTATTTTTGTTTTACTCATCTACTCTCTTCTTTTTTCTGACAACTGACAACTTTTTTTACAGCATCATCCCGGCAATTGCGGCACTCATGAGGTTGGCTATTGTACCACCAATGAGGGCACGCAAACCCAGCGAAGCAAGCATAGGTCGTTTGCTTGGCGCAAGGGTACCAATCCCACCAATCTGTATTCCAATGGAGGAGAAATTCGCAAAACCGCATAGGGCGTAAGTAGTAATAATAATGGATTTCGGATTGAGGAATGCGGCGTGGTCTTTCAGTTCTGCAAAGGAAGTGTACGCCACAAATTCATTGATAATAGTTTTTTGCCCCAGCAGTTGCCCCACTGTAAAAACATCGGCATCACGGATGCCAATGAGCCATGCAAGGGGGGCAAAAACATACCCTAAAATATATTGTAAAGTGAGCCCACTATAAGCGCCGTGGCTGCTAGCACGGATGACCTCATTGAGGCCTGTCCAGTCGCCAATCCAATTTTGCATTACGTAATTTATCATCGCCATAAAAGCAATAAAAACCAAAAGCATTGCGGCAACATTTGCGGCGAGGCGCAACCCTTCTGTAGTGCCATTGGCGATTGCATCAAGGATGTTAGAGCCAATTTTTTCTTTAGGAATATTCATGTCCTTATTAAACTCCTCC
>JAPLCZ010000232.1 GCA_026391915.1 Bacteroidota bacterium
TTTTTTTCTGAGCTATGAAGGGCTCAAAAAAATTTAGAATAACTTTTTCTACTTACACACTTTGAGGGATAGTACCTAATAACCACGTTTGGCAACGGGATACTTTTGCCGTTTCCATCCAGCAGCGCCAAAGAATAGCCAACGGAAATCCCCGATTACTCATTCTTTTGCAAGGAGTACCGACATTTTGGCGGGGAATGCTCAAAAAGTCGGACGGAATGGCCACTCCCCGCAATTGAATGACCACTCCCCGCAACCGATTTACTACTCCCTGCAACGAAATTATCACTCGCTGCAAAAGAATGAGTACTCCCCGCAACCGAATCATCATTCCCTATAAAAGAATGGCTACTCCCCACAGCGGATTAACAATTCTATAAAATAAAAATGACATTCCTGCACCTAGGTTGATGGCACACCAACCGGAAATAATATGCGTTTGGTTTGCCGCTAACCACGGCAGCTGACAAAACAAAACCTCGTAGGTTTTGAAAACCTACGAGGTTTATAGATTGCTTTCTTGAAGTGTCGGGACTGGCAGTGCCAGGCAATGACACCCTATTTAGTAAGGTCAGTAACAATCACCTTGGGGAATTTGGTTTTATCAAAGATGAAGAAGGCATTGTTTAGCGGGAAGTTGGGGGTAAAAGTGGTGATTTCGTAAGTGAAATTGCTGCCGTCTTTCTGAATTATTTTAGCGCGGCGTATGTTACTGTTTATTTTATCAATAAAAAGTTTTACTTTAAAAATGCTTTGGGTTTTGTCCTTAGGGGTTAGCTCCACCAATTGCAATCCACCCTCATCACCCATATAGGCATATATGTATCCTTTTTCGTAGATGGTAAAAATCTCAGCGGGGTTCAGTCCGTTTTTAGGGTTGAAGTTATCAATCTGCACTTCGTTGGCTTCTTTTACGTACGTCCAAACTTTTTTGCCATCCGAGGTAATGGTTTGTGCGCCCATATCCACTTTATATTTGTTGGAATTGCTGCGTAGAAAGAAAGTGCCTTTTTGCTCTAAATTAATTTTGTCCTGCGGGCTATTCATCACTGATTTAAAGTCAGCTTTTACGGTAGTATAGCTTTTGTATTTCTTGCTTACTTTGGCAAGTATTTCTTTGCCTTTATTGTAATCTTGGGCTTGTGTTTGGGTGGATAAAATGGAACTGAAAACGAAAGAGAAAAGTAAAAATTTATTCATTCTGATAGTAAAAAACGGCGTTTATTATTGACGTAGCTTTTTCAAAAGGTGTTCCAAAGAAACATCATCAGGGATTAAAACCTCACGGGGTTTACTGCCAAGGTTTTCGCCTACAATGCCGGCTTGTTCCAGTTGGTCCATCAGCCTGCCGGCGCGGTTATACCCTAAGTTCATGCGGCGTTGCAACATGGAAGTGGAGCCTTGCTGTGTGCGCACTACCATGCGGGCTGCATCATCAAACATGGCATCCATATCACCGCTATCAAAGTCAGCTCCTCCACCTTCTTCTCCCTCTTCAGGAATCAACTCTAAGCGGTAAGGCTCTGGGTAAGGCTGGTGTTTTATATGGTCAGTGATGCGGTCAATTTCATCCGTATCCAAAAATGGGCATTGCAAACTTATAATGTCATTCCCTCTGGAGAAAAGCATATCTCCTCTACCAATTAGTTGGTCAGCGCCACCACCATCTAATATGGTTCTGCTATCCACTTTGGAGGAAACTTTAAATGCAATACGTGCCGGGAAGTTGGCTTTAATAACCCCCGTAATAATATTTACGGATGGGCGCTGAGTTGCCACTATTAAATGGATACCTATTGCCCTAGCTAACTGCGCCAAACGGGCTATAGGCATCTCCACCTCTTTGCCTGCGGTCATCATCAAATCAGCAAGCTCATCTATCACTAATATTATATAGGGTATGCGTTTATGGATGGTGGCATCCAACTGCCCGTGTTCAATTTTTTTGTTATATTCTTTGATATTGCGAACCTCAGCATCCTTGAGTTTGTCATAGCGTTCATCCATCTCAATACAAAGAGATTTAAGCACATTAACCACCAATTTAGTATCTGTGATAATGGCTTCTTGCCCATCCGGCAACTCAGGGAGGAAGTGTTTTTCTATATGTTTATAGAGGGATAGCTCCACCTTTTTTGGGTCTTCTTATATAATATAGATGCAATGATGGTATTGATACCAACTGATTTCCCCTGGCCTGTTGCACCTGCCATTAATAAGTGGGGCATGCCTGCAAGGTCTGCCACATACACCTCATTGCTGATGGTTTTGCCCAACACAATAGGCAAATCAAAATTATTATTGATGAATTGCTTGGAGGAGATAGCATCTTTAAAAGACACTATTTCTGGGTGTTGATTAGGGACTTCAATCCCTATAGTTCCTTTGCCTGGCATAGGCGCAATAATGCGGATACCCAATGCGGCAAGACTAAGGGCAATATCATCTTCAAGGCTTTTGATTTTAGAAATGCGAACTCCTGCAGAGGGGATGATTTCATACAGCGTAACGGTTGGGCCTATAGTAGCCTCAATTTTATCAATGCTGATTTTATAATTGAGGAGGGTTTCCACAATCATGTTTTTGCGTTCTTCCAACTCTGCTTTATCCACCACTGCTTTGCCGCTGTTGTGGTCTTTTAATAAATCAACGGTTGGGTATTTATACCATGAGCCAGAAGAAGGCATTTCCTCATTTAGGTTTTTAGGAGAGCTGCTTTCAGTTTTGGCAGCTGGCTTTATTTCAAGGCTTATATCTGTAGGTAGGTGCGCATTTTTAAGTCTTGATTTCCTATCCAATGGTGGGGTTGGAGTATCATCCTTTTTAGATAAAACAAAATCATCGGGGTTGGGCTCATCTTCTATTACATCAGCATCCTTCATTACTTCATTAGGGATAAATCCATCATAGTTGCTACCCAATTCTGCCCCATCTGATTCTTCTTTTTTATTGAAGATATTAGCAAGATTAAAACTGATATCATATCTGATGACTAAGAAACTCATGAGTACTGCAATCAGCACAATGGCGACCCCAATATTACCTACCAACATCCTTATCCAACTAAATAATTCAAAGCCTAAAACCCCACCTAAATAATCCAATTCAGAAAAGGATTGGGTGACATATGCCATAGTAACGCTGAGGAAAACCACTGAGAAAATCAACAAAACAAAAACCTTATTGCTGGCAATAAGGGATGTGCCAAACATGAGTTTATATCCTAATAAAAAGATAAGAGGCAGCAATAAAAAACTCGCCACACCAAACCATGAATAGATAAACCAATGCCCGCTTATAGCACCCAGCAAGCCCATAAAATTTTCTATTTCCTTATGCTTACCACTAAAAAACTGCCCGAACTCCAATGCCGTAACCACACTCTTATCCACCTGCCACGTAAAAAGGTAGGATACAAAAGAAAGAAACAGAAAAAACGAAAGCAGAATAAGAACAATCCCCCCAATTTTGCGTTCTCTTTGCCAATCCCGCACAGGGGTTTCCACTTTTTTCTTGCGCCCCTTTTTAGGCTTTTCCTCTTGGAAATCTTCTCTAATCGTATTTTTAAGGGTATTCTCTGCCATGGGTTTTCAATGGCAAAAGTACGGATTAAAGGTTTTTAAAATGTAGAATGAAATGATAAAGCCTAATAGGTTGACGCACCTGTAACATCTCCATATTGCCTTTGTAATTCTATAATAGCCTCCCTGCACTTTTTTTCTAACGTAATTACTTTTGGCAAAACATCATCCATGGTAGCACCTCCTCTAAGCCTTACTTCAATATCATTAGCAAGACTCTTAGTCTCACCTGATACCCAATTTTCAATGTTTGATCTTATCTTATAAACACTATTGGCAAGATCTTCTGTATTTTTCTCATTGATTAATTTTAGAATGTCATCTAATTGTGTGGGTGTATAAGTCAACATTATCTCAACCAATTCTTTCATCATGCTTGGGTCATCATTGGTCAAATTCCTCAGTGTAGATAGGTCTATTATATTTGTCAATGTTTGTATTTTTGATGAGTGATTCAGTAACTTGCACCTCTTTGGAAAAAGAGATATTATTTGTTCGCAAATTACTATCAATCAGAGGAAATATTAAATACTAATGGGAATGAAAATTTTAGTTGCTGAAGATGAACCTCTTTTACGTAGGTTGATTCAAATCCGTCTTGAAAAGGATGGTTATGAAATCTTAACAGCCAAAAATGGACATGAAGCAATTGAAGTAATTACTAAAACTGATGACATTGATTTAATAGTAACGGATATTTTAATGCCATTTATGACAGGTTTAGAGCTTGTTAGTATTCTTAAAAGCATGAATAAAACAATTCCTATCATTGTTCTTTCATCCATGAGTGTTGAAAAGACAGTTTTAGAGGCTTTTAGATTAGGAGCTAATGATTTTATCACAAAGCCATTCAGCCCTAATGAGTTAGCGGCTAGAGTTAAGCGCGTGCTTGAGGAAGTGGGTAACACTACCAAATAATAATACACTCTGCTTTCATGCAGTTTTTAGATTGTTTTATCATAACTTCTTACACTTTCGTAAAAACACTATTTATTTATTCTTTTGCTCTACTTTCATGAGGGTAAGTTTGCATAAGGTTTTTTAAATCTGTCTATAAGCCTGTTTTATAGATTTTTTGAAATGCTAGTTTTTGAAACCAATAGAAGCTGAATGAGGAATAACACTACACTAAAAGGTAAATTCTATTTACTTTACAAACAGATTGAATGTCGGAAAGGATTTTTGAAAGGAGTTTTCATAGCTGCTTTTATACTATCTCTTCTTTTTAGTTTGCTACATCCAAGTATTGTAAAAGGAGGAGTTGCTTTAAAAAAGCATAAGGTAGCCCGTAAAGAAACACTATATAGTATTTCTACAAAATATCACGTTAGTGTATCTGAAATACTTAAAGCTAACAATTTAAATTTATCTTCAAAAATTGATACGGGGCTACTTCTGATAATACCTTCAACGCAGCCTTCAAATGTTGACAGGGGTAATACAATAATTTATCATACAGTTGCAAAAAAGGAAACATTATTTAAGATTGCCACTAAATATGGTACTACCCCCAATAATATAATTCAATTAAATAAACTTACAGGAAATAATTTGGAGGTGGGGGTAACATTAATTGTTGGATATAAGAATAATCAAATAACTCAACCCTTAAATGAAGCTGTAGTTCTTCCTCAGAAAGATAATACCGGAGATGGCAATTCTGTTAGCAACACTGCCACAGAAGTTGCTGATAAAATTGTTGGATTAGGAGAACCTGATAAGGGTAAGAATAGGCAAGTAGAAGAGAAAGACCCTAACGGAGGCAGAACTCATGAGGTAAAAACAAGAGCTCCTCAAGATGACCCTAGAAATAAAAAGGGAGAATACAGAAACCTTGGAGACTATTTTAAATACTCTTCGCTTCCATTGTTGATTCTAAGAATTGGAGCTATTCTTTTCATTTTAGCTATTGTAATAATTGCTGTTGTAATTCTAACCATGAGAACTAATAAAACTATTGATGATAATAAAAAACAGCAATTTGATAAGTTTTTTCAGGATTTAGTAGCTCAAATTATTTTTACTGATAAAGAAAATGAAACGGATGAATTTGAGGAGGAATTTACACACGAACAAGCAAAATTAATAGAAGAATTTGAACGCGAATTTTTAACTATTCCGTTTTTTCGACAAGTTGCTATAGACCGGTTAATTGAGGTTTATAAAAGCCTTAGCGGCCTTGCTGCCAAGAGGGTTGAAAACCTCTATTATGAATTTGATTTGGTAAACGACACACTTCGTAAAATTAAAAGTGCTAGGTGGGAAGAGAAAGTTCGTGGAATTCGTGAGGTTGAACAAATGCATCTTCGTCAGGCATATAAACAGGTATATGGATTAATTAACCATCCTAATGAAATGCTCAGATATGAAGCACAATTAGCGGTTTTAAGTCTTCGTAGGGCACGTCACCTCTCATTTCTTGAGAAACTTGACACACCACTTTCTGCATGGCAGCATATGAATTTAGTTGCAAAGCTTAAAAAGATTCCTAATTATGATGTCAGGAATTTAAATAAACTTTTAGACAGCCCAAACCCAAGCGTAAATGTTTTTGCTATCAGAATGATTCAAGATTTTAATATGGTGAAAAATGTACCTGAAGTGCAACGTATGCTTGACCACCCAAATGAAGATGTAAAAGTGGCAGCGATTAAAACTTTAAGCTACTTACACAATGATAAGAGTATCCTTAAACTGCTATCTGCCTACCCGGGTGAAAGCGAAAGAGTACAATCAGAGATTTTAAAATATATTGGAGTAACGGGTTCTGGTGAGCATGGTGGAATGTTGAGGCAGCTAATAGGCAGCAGTAATACAAATATCTCACACGCCGCCCAAGAAGCTTTAGCATTAATGAGCTATCAACCTCTTGATGAACTTAACCTTTTGCTTGATTCGAAAACTACAGAATCAACAAAAGCGTTACCTGAGTCAGGAAATATATAAGTAGAAATAAAATACTAAAACAAACCAAAAGTGGATTTAATACTTGAGTTTATAATTCAGCTAATAATAAACAGTATCCTTGTTTATTCAATAGCTATTTGTGTAGCATATGCTATTTTGGCCATCATATCAGCCATCAGTATTTCGGACTATTTGCGAAGGAATAAATACATTGATTATTCTTCAATTCTTTCCTCATCATTAGCACCTTCAATTTCTATTGTAGCACCTGCGTATAATGAGGGTATGACAATTATACAAAATGTTCGTTCACTTTTGAACCTGCAGTATGCTATTTATGAAGTTATAATTATTAATGATGGCAGCAAGGATGATACCTTGGAGAAATTGATGGAGGAATATGATTTGGTTCCAGTTGAAATACTTCCTGAATACGATTTACCTACTAAACAAGTGTATGGCGTTTATCAATCTAGGAATGCAGCTTTTGGAAAGTTAAAAGTTATTGATAAGCAAAATGGTGGAAAGGCAGATGCATTGAATGTTGGGTTAAATTACGCTACTCATAAAATAGTTCTATGTGCTGATGTTGATTGTATTATAGATGATTTAGCACTTTTGAAAGTTGTTAAACCTTTTATGGAAGATAGGAAACGATTAATAGCTTCTGGCGCCGTGGTTTCAATTGCTAATTCTTGTAAAGTTGAAAAAGGGAGATTGATGGAAGTTCATGTTCCCGAGAATTTTTTAGCGCGTGTACAAGTTCTTGAATATTTACGTGCATTTTTAATGGGAAGGATGGCATGGAGTAAATTAGATGGATTATTACTTGTATCCGGAGCATTCGGATTATTTGATAAAGAGATAGCAAGAAACGCTGGTGGGTACGATACTGAAACGGTTGGGGAAGATATGGAGTTGGTAGTGAGAATGAGAAAATATATGATTGAAAATGGACTTGAGTATTCAGTGATTTATGTTCCTGACCCTCTTTGTTGGACAGAGGCCCCGTCATCCTATAAAGTATTGGGAAATCAACGTAGCAGGTGGACTAGAGGAACAATAGAAACATTGCTAAAACACAGGAAAATTTTCTTTAATCCTCAATTTGGGTTTTTAGGAATGGTTAGTTATCCTTTTTGGTTTTTCTTTGAATGGTTGGCTCCCTGGGTTGAAATATTTGGACTATTGTTTTTCATAGTTTTGGCACTTTTAGGATTTGCATATTGGTCATTCTTCTTTTCACTTTTGGCAATCGTATTTAGTTATGCTACTACGCTAACTTTATTATCAATCCTATTTGAAGAAATATCATTTAACCAATATAAAGGCAAACGCGATATTGTTAAGCTTGCACTTACAGCACTTGTTGAGTCGTTTGTTTATCACCCGCTTACCGTATACTGGTCAATTCGTGGAAATTATCAATTCTTTTCAGGGATGAAACAATGGGGAGAAATGATAAGAACCGGATTCGCAGAACAAAATACAAAAAGCCAGGAGACAGAGATTCACACTGTACCTGATGTGAACCTTCATCCATTAAACGGATAAAAATTGAAGATGAAAACTGCTTATAAATTTAATGTCCTTGCTCTTATATTATTGTTCAGTGTATTGGGCAGCTATAAAGTTCAAGCGCAGGCTGATTCACTATTTACCAAGGCAAGAGATTATGCTTTTGTTGACAGTATGAAGAACAGAAACAAATCAAAAGAACTTTGTAAAAAAGCGTTGAAAATTTCACCCAAATATGCAGATGTTTCTGTGTTTTTGGCAAGGCTTTATTCTTGGGATGGAGATTATGATTCTGCAAGGCCGATACTTAAAGACGTAATTGAAAGAGACTCTTCTAATGAAGATGCTATCAATGCAATGTTTGATGTGGAATATTGGTCTGACCATCCTATTGGCGCAGAAGATTATGCCAATAAAGGCCTAAATATCAACCCCAAATCTAGAGAATTTCACATCAAAAAAGCAAGGGCTATTGCAGATCAAAAAAGGCTTAAGGATGCAATAACAGTCATTGATACTTTTCTTGTAAAAAACCCAGGGGATAAAGCAGCTGTAGATTTAAGAGAGACGCTACTTGAAAGAATGCGAGTTCATAAAGCCGGTATCTCATATGATATTGATATTTTCAGTAATACCTTTACAAGCCCTTGGCACTCTTTATCCTTATATTATAGTAAACCTACCCCCAAATTAGGTACTGTGGTAACTCGTTTAAATATGTTTCAGAGATTAAATGAACCAAACTCAGTTCGTTCAGGACAACTTGAAGTGGACGCTTATCCATCGCTATCACCAAAAGCCTATATGTATTTAAATGCGGGTGTGTCATTTGATAAATGGATGTTTGCTAATAGTAATACAAGCAAGCCTTTTCCATATTACCTACCTTTATACAGATTTGGAGCTTCTTACTACCGCAGTTTACCCCGTAGTTTTGAAGGTGAGCTAGGTTTCAGATTTTTAGGATTTGAAACTCCAGTAATCATTTTTACTGGGTCACTTGGTTGGTATTACAAAAATTTCTGGTTTTCAGCACGACCATTCATTACGCCCAACAGCCAATTCCCAAGTGTGTTTTCAAGATCAATCAATCTTTTAGGTAGGTGGTATTACACAGGAGAAGGGTTGGATTATTTTACAATATACTTAAGTACTGGATTATCTCCAGATGATCATATACCCGATATTGGTACCATTAAGGGTACTCCACCGTTACATTCCTATAAAATTAGACTAGACTTTCAGAAAAAAGTTGGCAAAAGATATTTAATTGGGGGTAAGGTGGCTGATGAGTATTTAGAATTACCGTTTAAGAAAATTAGATACGATTATACCTTTGGGGCTTACATCGATTATCTGTTTTAATTGAAGAAAAAAATCAACGATGAGAAGCAAATTTTTTAGAGTACTTTTTTATGTAATAATACTTACCCCATTATGGATGTGGTTAATATGGATGATAACACCCAAAAAGCCATTAAGGGTTTGTTTTGTAGATAAAACAGTTTTATCTACATTATGCCGTGAACACTCTTCATTTGGATGGGTGCTAAAATACAAAAGATTTTGTAGGCCTAATCACAATTGGTATAACAAAAAGACAGACTATTACGGGTTTTTTCCAAAGGAGGATAGAAAGTTTTTGCTGCAAGATATTGATCATATGCAACAGGAACAAATTGACAAAGCATCTGATAAGTATGATTTATTTTATTATACTGACACCTACGGTATTTATAGTAATGAGTGGTATGGGGATACTTTAATCAATGAACGGTCACGCCTAGTATATGGTGGGATGTCAAGCCATGATTTGAGTTTATTGAAAAGAGCAAAGGCAAGGCACAAACTAATTATCGCAGAGTTTAACACTATTGCAACTCCAACAAAAGCTGGGATTCGACATGAATTCGAAGACATGTTTGGCGTTAAATGGTCAGGGTGGGTAGGTAAATACTTTGATGTTCTAGACACTAATATTAATTACGATTTGCCATTATGGCTGTACAGAAACTATAAAAAACAACACAATGGTCAATGGCCTTTCAAGAGATCAGGAATTGCATTTGTAAATATTGATGACCACGTCGAAGTGTTGGAAAATATTAAAGATTTAAAAGTAGAAGTGCCGTATATTGTTACAGCCAAACGTGCTAACCGTGATAGATTCACAATACCTAGAAGGATGAAATACCCTTACTGGTTTGACATCATGTACACTTCGCATAGGAACAATGTAATAAGTACCTATCTTATTGAACCTACCAAAAGGGGTGATTCAATTCTTAAACACTGGGGGATACTTAAAAAATTCCCTGCTGTTATTGAACATATAGATACCAATTATAGATTCTATTATTTTTCAGGGGATTTTTGTGACAACCCAATCCGTGACCGCTTAAACAGCTTTAAAGGTATATGGTATTTTAAACCACTTTTTTATAATAAAAAGGAAATTGGAGAAACTGAAAGTTTTTTCTGGAAATTTTACATGCCCATGGTAACTCAAATCCTTGATGAATACTATCCAATTGTGAATTCCAAAAGGCATGAAAAATAGTGGGGATTTAAAGTGCTAACCTAATTTTGGTTAAATACAAACTGGATAATATTAGCGCCAAACTTTAAGGCTTCTTGGCGCTTTTCTTCGGGGTCTTTATGTACCTCAAAATCCTCCCATCCATCACCAATATCTGTTTGGTAATTGTAAAGGCAAATCAACCTGCCATTATAAACCAACCCAAAAAGCTGAGCAGGTTTTTTATCATGCTCATGTATTTTAGGGATGCCATTAGGGAAGTTATATTTTTGGTGATATACAGGATGATTATATGGAATTTCTGCAAGAGTTAACTCCGGAAAAACTTTCTTTAGTTCATTACGGATAAACATATCCATACCATAGCTATCATTAATGTTGAGGAAGCCACCACCCAATAAATAAGAACGAAGATTCGCTGCCTCAGCAGGGGAGAAAGTTACATTGCCGTGCCCTGTAAGATGTATTAGTGGGTAGTTGAAAATCTCTTGACTACCAACTTCTACCACATCCTCCTGAGGAGAAATATTAGTATTTAGATTTTTATTACAGTAGGCAATAAGATTGTTGAGGGAGGTAGGGCTGCAATACCAATCTCCACCACCATTGTATTTAAGGCGTGCTATTTTTATAGTAGGTTGGCTTGAGGAGAAGGATAATAAAACCGATGAAAGAAGAATCAAAAACAGCTTTTTCATGGTTCGGCGTTTTGCAAAAGTGTTACCGTAAATCGGCTACAATGTTTTCAAATCCAACTCAGTTTGTACACCGTTATCAGGATTGAAAAGAGAACTGATAGACCCATGTTTATAAACCAAATTAATAGCTGCGGCAAATAAGGGTGCTACACTCACAACTCTAATTCTGCTTTCATGTGCATTAGGTGGGATAGGAATAGTATCACAAACCACCAACTCTTTTAATTGTGAGTTACGAATGGTTTCAAATGCTTTACCAGAAAGCACGGGGTGTGTACAAAAAGCCCTCACAGTAAGAGCACCTTCTTTCAGCATTAAATCAGCAGCTTTGGCGAGTGTGCCTCCTGTGTCAATAAGGTCATCAATCAGTACTATATTTTTACCTTTCACATCTCCAATCAGGCGCATCTCATCAATCTGGTTAGCACGTTTGCGGTGCTTATCACAAATTGCCAAATCAGCACCTAAATGTTTTGAATAATATCTGGCTCTTTGAGAGCCGCCCATATCTGGCGCAGCTATGCATAGGTTATCCAATTGCATTTTCCGTATCTCATTTATAAAAACTACAGAAGCCTCAAGATGGTCAACAGGTACTTCAAAGAAACCTTGAATTTGTGCTGCGTGTAAATCCATAGTCATAATGCGATGGATGCCAGCCGCTGTTAAAAGATTTGCCACCATTTTGGCACCAATTGCCACGCGGGGTTTGTCTTTTCTATCCTGCCTTGCAAATCCAAAATATGGAATCACTGCAGTAATGTAATGTGCAGAGGCGCGTTTTGCAGCATCAATCATCAGTAATAATTCCATTAAGTTTTCAGCAGGTGGCATGGTGGATTGAATAAAGAAAACATCACACCCACGCACTGTTTCCAATATGTTAGGCTGGAATTCTCCATCACTAAAATGTGTAACTGCTAACTCCCCTAAAGATTGTCCGTAATGGGTAGCAATTTTTTCTGACAATACTCTGGAACCACTTCCTGAGAATATTTTTACTGGGTTAAAGCCTGATGGCATATTGTGGTTTTATTGTTTTTTTTGAATCATGTTCTTTACGCCATACCAGTTGGACCACCGAACTGCATCGGGAAGCCAACAGTAGTTTCATTGTCTTCTATCTTGCCATTTTGCTGCTCATATTTGGTGATGTTTTCTCCCAACGCATTCAGCAACCTTTTAGCATGTTGTGGCGTAAGAACAATCCTTGATTTTACTTTAGCTTGCGGCACACCCGGCATAATGCGAATAAAATCTACCACAAACTCAGAGTGCGAGTGGGTGATGATAGCAAGGTTACTATAAATGCCTTCGGCAACTTCCTCAGGCAATTCTATATTAAGTTGATTTGGGTTTTCAGGATTGTTGTTGTCTTCCATGTCTGTAGTTATTTACTGGCAAAATTAGTTGAATGGAATTGGAAAAGGTTTCCAGTAAATAGTTTTTATTTCTCACCTCAGAATCTCAAATTGAAAGTTCTCTTTAACACCAAGTTTTTTAGGTGCCTCTATTTTTACAACATAAAAAATAATATTATATTTTATGGCTAATCATTTGGCAATACCAAAAACATTCATTTAAATTTGTAAGTTACTAATTATAAAACTCAAACACAATAATATGAAAGTCAACATTTACGCAAAACAAACGGCTGGTATTCTAAGGAATATTACCCTTGCACTTGTCGCATTATTAGCTGTAAATACTGCTCAGGCTTCCCTAAGCGGTACTTATACTATTAACCCAAGTGCTTCGGCATCCTCTACCAACTACAAAGATTTTACTAGTGCAGTAGGAGACCTAATCAGCGGAACACGCGCTGATGGAGGAACTGCCAACGGCTCCGGCGTGTCGGGTGCCGTTACATTTAACGTTGCCAAAGGCACGTACAAAGAAGTTGTAGATATTACCGCCATCACAGGTGTATCATCAACCAAAACCATTACTTTTCAATCGGCATCTGGAACTAATACAGATGTTATTCTGATTGATAATAGTGCCACAACTGGTACTGTACACACTGTTCATCTTGATGGTGCAGAGTACATCAACTTTAAAAACATGACTATTGCTAATACAAGCAATGGAGCTCACGTAATTGAAGTTGATAATAGCTCTAACATGAATAGCTTTACAAACAACTTATTGTTGATGCCTACAGCTACCGCAAATACAAATTACCCATCGGTTATTTACTCACCAAATGGTTCTTTTGATACTTCTAATACTTTTACAAATAATTATTGTAAGGGTGGTTATTATTGTGTTTTCTGGATTGGGGCAAGTGGAACTCCTGAAACTTATAATGTTTTTGAAGGTAACACTTTTGACTCAGCCTATTACTTAGGTGTTTTATTAGATTATCAAAACTGGATGACCTTTAATAATAACACTATTAAAAACATTCAATATCTTTATGGTTATGGTATGTATATTTATTACGATGGCCCTGGTTGTAAAATAACTAATAATAAATTGAATCTTGAGAACTACATGGGGATGTATTTTTATCGCAGTGCTGGTGACGCTACTAATCCAATTCTTTGTGCTAATAATTTCATCTCTAATAGTAGCACTTACTCATACTATGGTATGTATAACTATGGAACAGATTACATAAACTATTTCCACAACACAATTTATATGGGGGGGACCAATACCTACTCATATGCATTTATGATGTATGGTACCGGTTCTAATATAGGTGATAGCGTATATAATAATAATATCTACAATAATCAACCTACCAATGGTTACGCAGTTTATTTATATAATGCGGGTGTTGATAGCATGGATTACAATAATTTATACGTTAATTCTTCTACAACAAATCTTGGATATTTCAATGGCTCTAACTGTGCCACTTTTTCTGATTGGCAGCTAACTTCAAGTTGGGATCCTAATGGTCAAAATGTTGACCCAGGATTTAAATCAAGTACTAATCTGCATGTTAAAGCTATACTATTAAACGGAACTGCAAGACCAAGAAGCTTGGCTGGGGTTTCTGTTTTAAAAGATATTGATGGCGATACAAGAGATTCAAAAAACCCTGATATAGGTGCTGATGAATTCTTCCCTGCGCCAAATGATGCCGGTGTCGCTTCTATTGATAGCCCTGGTGTTGGCATTTGTGGAGGTAAGCAAGATGTTTATGTTACTGTTAGTAATAATGGAACAAATGCATTAACCAGCTTTACTGTAAACTGGAAAGTTAATGGAACTTCACAGACTGCATATTCTTATTCCAATGCTACCGGTGTAGCTGTTGGAGGTAGCATACAAATTTTACTTGGTAGTTATACTTTTAGCAAAACATCTATTGATAACATTTTTGCAACCACAACAAAACCTAATGGAACTACAGATGCTAACCCTATTGATGACTCTATGAGCCGTTCTGTAAGGAGTGGAATGCAGGGTACATTTACAATAGACCCTTCCAAATCAGCAAGTGCTACTAACTACCAAACATTTAACACAGCTCTTGCTGATGTAACTACAAGAGGTGTTTGTGGCGCTACTACATTTAATGTAGCAAATGGCACCTATACAGAACAATTAAATGTTACTCCTATTGGTGGTGCTTCTGCTACTAATATGGTTACTTTCCAAGGTACTGATAGCACCAAAGCAATCCTTACCTGGCCTTTTGGTAGTGCAGCTAAAAACTATACAGTATCCTTTAATGGTAGTAGCTGGGTTAAGTTTAATAAATTAACAATTAGCCGTACTGGTTTTAGCACTACAACAGGTGCTACAAATGGTATTGCAGTAGAAGTTAAAAATTCCTCTAATGCAAATTGGGTAACTAATAGTATCATCTTAACTAACGTACCAACTTCAAGTAATTATTACTATACTTATTATGCTATATATTCTCCACAAGGGAGCATTGATTCTGGTAATGTATTTAAAAATAATATCATCCGTGGTGGTGGTTATTATGGCATTTATTGGATGGGTGGTAGTACAACTACCCTTGAACCTAATAACGTATTTGACCATAACCTTATAGACAGCGCTTACTATTATGGTATGCTATTATACTATCAAGATGGTCTTAAATTTACAAACAATACTGTTCATGGAGGTATGTATACATATTCTATGGGTATGTATTGCTACTATGGTTATAGCCATATTATTACAGGAAATAAAATATCAACACCTGGTTACTATGGCATGTATCTTTACAATTGCAATGGCGTATCTGGTGGCGATACAATGGTGGTAGCCAATAATTTCCTTACTGTAGAAGGTACCTATGCCTTTGGTTATGGAATTTATATGGGCTATAATGCTGATGTAATTCGCTTTGCTTATAACAACGTATTGATGCTAACTCCTGCAACTACTAACTCAGCGTTATACATTGGAGGCTCTGCAGGTACGGTTGATATATTGAATAATTGCCTTTATAACTATGGTGGTGGATATGCAATTTATTATAGTAGCAGTTCTTTATTTGCTACAACTAACCATAACAATTTATATACTTCAGGAAGTAATTTAGGTTACCTTTCTGGTGCTCAGGCATTACTTTCTGATTGGCAAACAGCAACTAGTCAAGATGCAAATAGTATTTCAGAAGACCCAGGTTATAAGAAAATGAAATATCCTTATGACCTCCATATTACCAATGTAAATTTAGATGAGTTAGGTACACCTGTTTATGGCATTACTACAGATATTGATGGGGATAAAAGAGATGCTACTTTACCTGATATTGGGGCTGATGAAATTAAACCTGCTGATTATGATGCTGGTATTTCTTTAATTGATAGTCCAGCTGTTGGTTTCTGTGGTGGTACAAAAGATATTTGGGTAACGCTACAGAATTTCGGTAAAAAGACTTTGACCTCTGCTACTATCAGCTGGAGTGTTAACGGTACTTCTAAAACTTCGGTTTCATGGACTGGTACTTTAACTAAAGGTAGTAAAACTCTTGTTAAACTTGGTTCATTATCCTTTACCGGAACTAACCAACACATTTTTGCGAGAACAGATAATCCTAACAGTGTTAAAGATGTAGTGCCAGTTAATGACTCAATAAGCCGTGATGCAAATACTGCTTTAAATGGCACTTATACAATAGGTGGTACTTCTCCTGATTATACTACTTTTTCTTCTGCAGTTATTGCTTTAAACACTAGAGGTGTTTGTGGTGCTGTGGTATTTAATGCACGCAATGGGGCCTATACTGAGCAATTATTATTGGGTTTCATTGGTGGTGCTAGTTTGGCTAATACAGTTACTTTCCAAAGCCAAAGCGGGGATAGCTCTAAAGTAAATGTTGATTGGCCATCTACTAATAGCTCTAGTTACGCCCTTAGTTTAACAGGTTCAAGTTTCGTAACTTTCAAGAAATTAACATTTATGAGGTCAGGCACTAGCACAAGTGGTGGTTCTGTTGTTGAGTTTAAAGGTGCAAATAATTGTACAATTACTAATTGCCGCCTTATTGGAGTTAAAGATAATGCGTATAATCAATCAAACACCGTTATTAACTCAACGAGTTCAAATGATGAATATAATACCATTGCCAACAATAAAATATGGGGAGGTTCCTTTAGTGTTTATTGGCAAGGTCCTTCCACGGCTAATATGGAATCTGGTAACACCTTCAGTGGTAACACGTATGATAGCTCTGGTTATTATACAAATTATATGGCATATCAAGATTCATTTAAGTTCGTTGGAAATACAATTCAAAATAAATTCTATAGTGGTGGTGCAGCTCTTTATTACCAATATATTTATGGTCCAAGTTGGATTTCCAAAAATAAGTTCATTTTAAATAACACGACTTCTTATGGTCTTTATGGATTCTATTTCCAAGGCAATTCTACAGATAGTAACTTTATCAGTAATAACATGATTAGCTGTAATAGCTATTACGGCATGCTGCTTTATTACTCCGATTATACCAATTTATATTATAACAGCGTTGTAAATAATAGTGCTAACTATACTGTACTTATGTACCACTATACCACAGTAAATAGTTTATTGTGTTATAATAATTCTTTCGTTTCTTTAGGTGGTGGTTATGCCATTTATACATACCAAAACAACCCAACTTGGGGTGATTACAATAATCTTTACACTACAGGTAGTAATGTTGGTTCTTATAAAGGTACTGCTTGCCCTACTTTATCTGACTGGCAGTCCGCTACTGGCTTTGATGCTAATAGTATTACTTTAGATCCTAAACATATTAGTGCTACTAATTTACATTGCAAATCAACTCCACTAAATGGAAGAGGTGTAGTGTTAAATACTATTAAAGATGATATTGATGGAGAAAGCCGCGGCACAATTGCAACTGATATTGGAGCTGATGAATTCACTCCTCCAAATGACGATATGTCAGCACTTGCTTTAGAAACTCCAGTTTGCCCAACTTGTGGTGATTCATTTAGTTTAATTAGTGTGAGAATGAGAAACTGGGGTATAAATAGCCAAACAAGTGTACCTGTTGGTTTCTCTGTAAAGAGCCCAACTGGTGTTACTACTACCGGCAGTGGAACCTTCTCAGGTACTGTTAATGGTGGACAAGATACTAGCTTTACATTCACAACTAAAGTAAATACTTATGCTGGTGGTGTTTTCTCTTTCAAATTATGGACTGCACTAAAAGGAGATAATGATATTACCAATGATACATTCACCACTACTGGTGAGTTCATTCCTCATTCTCCAAAACCAGTTGTTACCAACGCACTTACTTGCGGTGCTGGTTTAGCTACCATGATTGCTAAAGGCCCTGCTGGTGATTCTGTTTATTGGTTTACAACAGCTAAAGGAACTTCTTATTTCCATGTTGGTGATACTTTAAAACAATCCATCAGCAGCAATGTTACTTATTGGGTAGAGTCTAAACCATATCTTGATTCAGCCGGTTTGGTTGATAACACTACCTTGGGTACTTCTTATGCGTTAGGCAATTACAATTACGATTTAATTTTTGATGCCTTGCAGGATATGGTGATTGATTCACTTACTGTGTATCCACAAAACAATGGTATGTTGCAAATTAATATTAATGATGCGTCAGGTAAATCAATTGCTATGCGTCAGTTTAATATCACTACATCAACCAATCCTTATGACCCAATTACGGTTCCGGTTAAGCTAAGAATACCAAAGGGCAAAAATTATCACATAAACCCAGTGGGTAGTAGTGTTGGTAATATGTATTACAACTACTATGGTTCAGGCTATCCTTATTCTTATAAGAACTTAAACAAAAACAATAAGATTGTTAGCATAACAGGTAACAGTTTAAATACTGCTATCTATTGGTTCTTCTTCTACAATTGGAGAGTTTCAACCAACCTTGCTTGCGTGAGTGAAAGAGTTCCTATCACTGCTACCGTGGGTTCTGGTCCTAAACCTACTATTAAGTTTACAGCTACTGCTTCTTGCGTAACAAGCAATGCCGCATTTGTAGATGCAAGTACAATAAGTAGCGGAGCTATTGCTTCATGGAAATATGATTTTGGAGATGGTACTTCGTATGTTTCTACAACTTCTGGTACAACTACTCACAAATATGCAAACCCAGGGACTTATAAAGTTACCTTAACTGTTATCTCACAAAAAGCTTGTGGTGATACATTGAGTCACTTCATTACTGTTCATCCAACACCTAAAGCTAAATTTAATGTTAGCCCATCAACGGTTTGCGAAGGCGGTCAAATTAACTTTGTTGATAGCAGCAAATACAGCGGTGGTACATTAAGTTATGGATGGGATTTCGGTGATAAAACAACTGATACCAAACAAAATCCAAGTCACGTTTATACTTCCTCTGGAAGCTTCAATGTAAGACTTGTAGCAAACAGTGGTACATGTACTGATACTGCATACAGTGTTGTAAATGTTAACCCTGTGCCTAAAGTTGCATTTGGTGTTACTAACCCATGTGCGCAAAGGTTAACTCAGTACATTGATTCTTCAACCATTGCTTCTGGTAGTATTAAATCTTACTCTTGGAGTTTAGGGGTTACTGGTATCACTGATACTGTTAAGAACCCTACTTATAAATACTCTAAAGCAGGTACCTATTCAGTTACTCTTTCTGCAACTTCGGATAAAGGATGTACCAAGTCTATCACCAAAGGTATTAACATTGATGCACCAATTCTTTCAAGCATTGGCGCTACAATTAAGAATGCTAATACTTATGACTTTGCATCTAACAATACTTCTGATTTCTATTTCTGGGATTTTGGAGATGGTAGCAGCACTGCATCTAGCAAAGCTGTAACACACTCTTTCTCTAACGGAACTTATACTGTAACTCTTGTTACTATCACTTCTGGTGGTTGCCCTGATACTTCTAAGAAAACCTTCACTATCACTTCTATTGATAATGCAGCTTCTTCTGATGTAAATATCAGCGTATATCCAAATCCATTTAAAGAAAGCACCAATATTAATTATAGCCTTGGCAAAAAATCAAATGTACAAGTAGTAGTTTTTGATGTAATGGGCAGAACTGTTGCAACCCTTGCTGATGGTGTACAACCATCTGGTAATTACAATTTAATGTTTAATAATAACACTGCCGGCATCTATATGCTAAAGGTAACTGTGGATGGCAAAACCATCAATAAGCAGATTATTGCTGTGAAGTAATTATTAAATAAAATAATCTTTTTACGAAAGCCCCGCCTAAAGCGGGGCTTTCGCTTTATATTGCGCCTGAATTTAAAACCCATACAATGAAAGAAGACAAAATAAGAGAAGCTTTTGAGGATAAAAGATGGAGTGATATTAAAGCAGAATCATCTTGGCAGATATTTAAAATAATGAGTGAGTTTGTTGATGGCTTTGATAAGCTTAATAAGATTGGACCTTGCGTTTCTATCTTTGGCTCTGCAAGAACCCCTGCCGATAATAAGTATTATATACTTGCCACTGAGATTGCCGGTAAACTTACCCACGAAGGCTATGGTGTGATAACCGGCGGTGGCCCCGGCATTATGGAAGCTGCCAACAAAGGCGCAAAACAAGCCGGCGGTAAGTCAGTGGGGTTGAATATTGATTTACCCTTTGAACAAGACCCCAATCCTTATATTGATAGTGATAAACTCATTAACTTCAATTACTTTTTTGTGCGGAAAGTAATGTTTATAAAATATGCCCAAGGCTTTGTTGTACTGCCCGGCGGGCTTGGCACTTTGGATGAACTCTTTGAAGCCCTAACCCTTATCCAAACAGAAAAAATTGGTAAGTTTCCCATAGTGCTTATTGGCGTTGCTTATTGGCAAGGACTTTTTGATTGGATTAAAACAACCATGTTGGATGAGCATAAGAATATATCACCTGAAGATATGGATTTGATTATGATAACAGACTCCGCTGATAAGGCAGTTGAGCATATTAATAAATTCTACTCAAGGTATTTGTTATCTCCAAACTTCTAATTTAGTTGATGCTGTATTGCAAATATCTGAATCATTTGGTATCAATTAACCTTAAAAGACGTTGGTACCACTAAATAAAAAATGCTCCGAAATTTCGGAGCTTTTTTATGAAAAATATATTTAATACTATTCTTCTTTTTTGGTTTTAGCTGCTGCTTTCTTCTTTGGTTTTTCTTCCACAGAAGCTTCTGTTGCAGGAGCTTCATCTTCCACCTTTTTGGCTTTGGTAGCTTTCTTTGGTTTTTCTTCCACAGAAACTTCTGTGGCAGGTGCTTCATCTTCCACCTTTTTAGCTTTAGTAGCTTTCTTAGGTTTCTCCTCTGTTGCTATTTCATCAGCGGCAGGTGCTACAACTTCGGCAACAGGGGCAACCTCTTCATCGGCTTTCTTTTGCATAGAGTCCATTTTAGCAATGGCTTCTTTTTGCTTCACCTTATCCTGTTGTTCCATTTTAGATTTTAGCTGAGTAAGTACATCAAGCTCATCACCAATAGTGGTTTTTTCCACACCGGTATTTACTTTACTAATATCTTTCTTTTCGCGTTCTGCTGCTTTTTGGTTTTCAGCATAGTTAACATCATTTGCTGCTCTTTCTGCTTCTTTCCAAATATCAGTATGAGAAAGAATAATCTTTTTATTGTTTTTATCAAACTCAAGAACTTTAAAATCTAAAGTTTCATCAACCTTAAGTTTACTCTTATCGGCTTTTAACAAATGTTTTTTAGGAACAAAAGCTTCCACACCATACATCAAACCAACCACAGCACCTTTGTCATCAAAATGATGTACAACACCCTGATGGATTGTACCCTCTAAGAAGATAGAAGAGAAAGTATCCCAAGGGTCTTCCTCAAGTTGTTTGTGACCAAGGCTAAGTCTGCGGTTTGTTTTATCAATATCAAGAATAACAACATCCAGTTTTTCACCTACTTTGGTGAACTCTGCAGGATGGTTATATTTTTTAATCCAAGATAAATCAGAAATATGTACTAAGCCATCAAAACCTTCTTCAAGTTCTACAAACAACCCAAAGCCAGTAAGGCTTCTTACAGTTGCATGATGTCTTGAACCTACAGGGTATTTAGTCTCAACATCTTCCCAAGGATCTTTGGTAAGTTGTTTCATACCTAAAGAAAGTTTCCTTTCTTCCCTATCAATATTCAATACTTTAGCCTGTACTTCATCACCCACTTTTAAGTATTCATTGGGGCTCTTTAGGTGAGTACTCCAACTCATTTCTGATACGTGAATAAGACCTTCAACACCAGCAGCAATTTCTACAAATGCGCCATAGTCTTCAATATTTACAACCTTACCTTTGATAATAGAGCCATCAGCAATATCTGCTGACATGCTCTCCCATGGGTGAGGGGTAAGTTGTTTCATGCCCAAAGAAATTCTCTTTTTCTCTTCGTCATAATCCAACACAACAATATTGATTTTTTGACCTACCTCAAGAATTTCCTCAGGGTGGTTAATACGTCCCCAAGAAACATCAGTGATATGGATAAGACCATCAACACCACCAAGGTCAACGAAAACACCAAAGTTGGTTAGGTTTTTAATCACCCCTTCCAAGATTTGGCCCTTCTCTAATTTACCAAGTATCTCCAATTTTTGTACTTCTAATGAAGACTCAATAATTGCTTTGTGAGATACTACTATGTTGCGATATTGGGTATTTACTTTAACCACTTTAAGGTCTATAGTTTTCCCTACATACTCATCATAATCTTTAATTGGGCGAATATCCAATTGAGAGCCCGGAAGGAATGCATCCAGCCCCATAAAGTCTACCACCATTCCGCCTTTAGTGCGGTCTTTTATATAACCTTGTACAATAGTTTCTTTTTCGTAAGCATCCATCACAACGCCCCAAGCCCTTTCAGCTTGTGCCTTTTTATGAGAGATAATCATCTGACCATTTTGGTCTTCCTTTTCTTCAATGATTACTTCTACCTCATCACCAACTTTAAGCCCCGGCATGTGTTTAAATTCTGATAAAGGCACAAGCCCATCAGATTTAAAACCGATATTCAGCACCACATCTTTATCTGTGATTGCTGCTACCTTGCCCATAATTACTTCTTTCTCTTTTACATCAGAGAAGGTGTTGGAATAAAGGGTTTCCATTTGTGCTTGTTGGTCTTTAGCATATCGGGTTCTACCACCTTCATACGCATCCCAATCAAACTCATCTTTTTTAGAAGCTAAAACTTCTTCTTTTAATGCTGTCTTATCAATGATGTCAGCACCAATGTCTTTGATTTCATCATCTTCCATTTTAGGAATTGTGATGTCAAAATCATCTTCGTCTTTTCCGAAATTGTCTGTTTTCTTTTTTTCTACCATTTATTAGTTCCTCCTTTTAAAGGGATATAAGGTGCAAAGGTAATACTAGATGAATGTCTAAAACAAGAAATTATTTTATACTTAAAAAGGACTCAAAGAGGTCTTGCATTTTGATATGGTGAATGCAAAAAGATTAATCATACTTTTGCAAACTGATTTCTGTAACAATAGTGATTAAATCCCTCTCATGAAAAAATGGATTCTTAAAGCCATCTTGCAAAAGGCAATTTCTTTTTTGCCTTACAAACATCAAATCAATTTTTTCTTTCAAAAATATATTACCAAAGGCGTTAACCTAGGTGATGATTATTTTTATGACCGCCTTGGTCATGCCCAAAAACATATTGAGAGTTTCTATAAATACTCCAAAAGCCAAAGCCTGCATACTACGCTGGAGTTGGGTACGGGTTGGTACCCCGTGGTGCCTATTAGTTTCTTTTTAAGTGGCGCTACGCAGGTGTATTCTTTGGATATTGTACTGCTCACTGATAAAGAAAAAACGCTTACTGCCATCCGCAAAATTCTGGAGGCGGCAGAGAAGGGGAAACTAAAAGCATACATTAATTATGATGAGGGAAGGCTACAACTTTTAAAAGATATTTTAGCACAGGAAAAAGCACTTAGTTTTCAGGAGATATTAAAGAAAATAAACCTTGAATACCTTGTGCAAGATGCCAGAAAAATTAGTTTGCCGGCGCACTCCATAAGCCTCATTAACTCCAACAATACCTTTGAGCATATCTATCCTTTTTTGTTGGTTGATATACTCAAAGAGTTTAAGAGAATCCTTGCGCATACTGGCGTAATGAGCCATTTTATTGATATGAGTGACCATTTTGCCCACCTTGATAAAACTATTTCAATCTATAATTTCCTAAAGTTTACCGAGGCAGAATGGCAATGGATTGATAACACAGTGCAGCCTTTAAATCGCCTCCGTATTTCGCAATACCGAGATATTTATAAAGAGGTAAATATCCCAGTTTCAGAAGAGATTTCCCGCCCCGGCAAGCCAGAAGAATTGGCTACCATAAAGCTTGCCCCTCCTTTTGATGCTATGAAAAAAGAAGATGTGGCGGTGAGCCATTCTTATTTTGTTTCGGTGGGGGATTAAGTAATCTTTTAGCACCAAATCCGTTTGTTCTAAATTGCAGAAGTTTATCTGCCTATACTTTGGATTTTACTGACCTCCTTTTTGAAAACAGAAATAAAGCCTACGGCGCTTATAACCTCCGCAAATGGTATCATAAAAATGCTGTTACCGGGTTTGTTATTGCTGTAACTCTGCTTTTACTAATCCTCTTCCTCCCCATGCTTTTTATGCATGATAAAATGTATGATAACCTCAATGGAGTTGGGAATACTTCTCATTCCACCGCTGTAACTTTACAAACGGATTTGCCGCGTATGCCTGAAACAGAAAATCCCGTTAAGGATAAAGAAATTAAAACCAATAACACCAAAGTTTTTGTTGCGCCCAAAGTGGTGGCTAAAGCCACCCAAAAAGATAGTGTGGGGTTGGTTAAAAGCACTTCCAACAAAACAGAAAAAACTACTTCCAACTCCACTGGCAATAGCGGGGTATATGAAGCAGGAGGGGTGCAAATTCCACCTTCATTCCCAGGCGGGGAGGAGGAAATGAAACATTATTTAAGCCGCAGTATCCATTATCCTGATGCCGCCATCAGAAAGAAAAAAGAAGGCAATGTAGTGCTAAGTTTTATTGTGTTGGAGTCGGGTAAACTTACTAATATCTCCATCTCAAAATCCCTCTCACCAGAGATAGATGCAGAGGCACTAAGGATTGTAAATGCTATGCCTCTTTGGGACCCCGGCATCCAAAACGGAAAGGAAGTAAAAGTAAGTGCTAAGTTGGTAATTGAGTTTTCGTTGCCGAGGTAGAAGACTATTTATTTTGTCACCCTGATGATATAATTACCCAAAATAATCATTCCTGTAGTTGATGACAATTGGCTGCAATTAGCCTCATCCGTCCTTCGGACACCTTCTCCAAAGGAGAAGAGAAAAAAACTCCTAAGTTGCTGCTTTTCCATCTTACCCCTCTCCTTGGGAGAGGGGTTGGGGTGAGGTCACTTAAAACTAAGCCTCTACCAACTCAAAACTATACTTCTCCATTATCAAATTAGCGAGAAGTTTTTTGCAGGCAGTATCCACCATTTCGCTGGCTGCGGTTTTATCAGCAGCATCCACCATAAGGGTTATGTGTTTGCCAATGCGCACATCAGCCACGCCGCTTAATCCCAATTTATGCAGGCTGCTTGTTACCACCTTCCCTTGCGGGTCAAGGATTTCATTCATCGTCATGATGTCAATATTAGCTTTGTATTTCATGGTGTTTTTGTGCAGGTTTTATGATGATAGAAACTATAATATATAAGATTAGAATTACGGGAATGGCAGCCCACCAAAGCAAAGCTAAAAGGGCAGCACTCACCATTAAAAACAGATACAATACTTTGTTTTCTGCAAAGCCGTAAGTCTCCATTTTAAGAGAAAAAAGAGGGAGGTTTGAAATCATTAACAGTGGAAGAATAACGCTTACCCCAAGTAGCAAATAAGTATTGGTAACCAACTCAGCAAGGTAGAGGGTATTGTTTTTTAGGAAGAAAACATTGTACTCCGCAATCAAAGGCAAAGCGGCTATAAACATAGCAGAGGCGGGTGAAGGTAAACCCTTAAAATACTTTGCTTGCTCTGCATCCAGATTAAATTTTGCCAACCGCCACACAGCACCCGCCACTGTTAAAAAAGGAATTAAACTACCAATTGGGAAATAGGCAATATCTATAACATGTATCCACTCTTGCGTAGAAAAATGTTGAATCATATTGTGGAGAATAAGCCCCGGCAGCACACCAAAAGTTACGCAATCAGCCAAAGAATCCAACTGCCCACCAATGGGGGAATGTGCTTTAAAAAGTCTTGCTGCTAAGCCATCACCCACATCAAATAATGCCCCTACAAAAATCATTTCAGCGGCAAGAGGGATGTCTCCCATTCCACAAAAAAGAATGCCCATAAAACCACAAAAAAGGTTGCCTAAAGTAAATAGGTTAGGTAGGTGTTTTTCTATTCGGATAGCCTTAGCCATAGGTGGGCAAAGGTAGGATGAAGAATGGGAAAAATGAAGGTAGTTGCTTCTAAAGGATTTCTGCCATAAAATTATTTATTGATTTTTATGGCTCTTAAAAAATAAACACCTTCATCACTCTTTATTCTTATTAAATACATGCCCTCAGGTAGATTTATTAATGACTGATTCAATTGAAGATTATAGTCACCAGCACCTTTGATTCCTTCAGTAAGTTGAATAATTTTATTCCCCATAACATCATAAAGTGATGCAGAGAAATAAGAGGTTTTATTTAATGAATAGGAAAGATTCAGTTCATCAAAAAATGGATTTGGGGCAATCTTTATTTTAAAATTGGAACTTTCATTTTTCTGAATTCCAACGGTAGAAAAATCTGCATCCAAAGAGTCAATAGAAGTACAGCCATCTGGATTGGTAACAGTGAGTTTTACCCTATAAGTTTTGGTAAGAAGTTTATATTTATGAGAAGGAGTTTTTATATTGTCTGCATATCCATCTCCAAAAGTCCAATCATATTTAAATCCTACGCTGCTTGTATCCTCAGGGGTAAGAATAACTTTATTGGACGATGAGTCAACATGAAGGATTTTTATTTTAGCAGAGGGCGCAGCATTTATCCTGAATGACTTTTCAGCGGTATCCCCACAACCCCCATTGTTCATGAGGATGAGCTTTACTTTATAAACACCAGACTGGTCAAAAATATGGGTAGGGTTTACTGAAGTAGAAGCATTGGTTGAGCTACCAACATCTCCAAAATTCCATAAATAATTTGTTAGGCTATCTGTTTTGCTGGAATCAGAGAATTTTAATGGAGTCCCTTCACAAAGAATTTTATCATAACCGAAATTGGCAGTAGGTATTGATGACACCTTAATATATCTCATAATATTTACAGGGCAAGAACCATCAGGGTTTGTAACCCATGCTGTAAGTATAAAAAGGCTATCAGGGGTATTGATTTTTTTAGGTGAAAATGAGATGGAAAAATCTTTGGAGGATGGATATTGGAGAACAGTATCTGTTGAGGAAATTCCAGTTTTCGTTTTTACAGATATATTCATAATTTTCCATTTCTTATTATAATCCGAATTAGTGTAACCTGTTGGTGAGGAGATAGAATAGTTGATAGTATTTCCTTGGCAAACCATATCAGGGTCCGTTTTAGTTCCGCTTTTAAATGCGCCATTAAACAAACTTCCTTTGCTTACTGAAGAACCAGTAATATTTTTGTTAACATGCGCAGTTACCGCCACACGGTTTGGTCCTTCACAATCTCCAATTAACGAAACTTTCCAATTATAAAAGTAATAATAAGTGTATTGAGGGGAGGACTTATCTGTACTACCAATAACATTTAAAATACCTAGGGTGGTATAAGGATATTTTAAGCTAGACCCAACCTCTGTAAAGAGATTAGGGCTTCCAGAAACTGGGGCATATTGCAAAGAGTAACTATTGCCCTTTTTTAAACTAAATCCCTTGGTGCTATTTGCCTTATCATACAATGCATACTTAATCTCCTTCCCTTTTGTTTTTGTAATGACGGTAGAGGTATCCCAACCAATAATATTACCTATGGAGTCAAGAAGATTTATAACAATTTTGCCAGAGGCATCTGGATAAATACTAACCGTATCTAATGAGAAATCTTGAAACGCCCTGAACATTAAACCAGCTTTGTAGGTATAAAAATAGCTTGAAGTTCCACCTGCTTTGTAGGGTGAACCTGCCTTATAATTTCTTACATTGGTAACTGAAGCATAGAAAGTAGAATCGCTATTTAAAGATGGTGTTAAAAAGGTATCTCCGCTTGCTAATATGGTTGAGGAAGTAGGACTACTATACCAATTGATTTTATAGTTTGGATCTTTACCTTTTGCAACAATTTTTACAACACCTGTTGAGCAATTAAATCCATCATAACCATTAGCTGCAATTGGTCCGGGATGAATTGGTATGTACTCCAAAAGTGTATCGTTATTATGCAACATATCAGTTGATAAATCAGTATAGGATTTAAAAGAAAGCATCCCACCAGCATAAGTATTTATGGTTCCAGAAAAAACTAGGGTATCTGATGCGCCGGGTGCAAGTGTTTTTGTACAAGTGATTTTGGTTGGTGCACCTCCATTTATTTTAGAATAAACATCAAAATTGGTTTCTGATTTTGTCCCTTCATTTTTTACAATAACCATGAGTTTGCTAAATGAATCACCACAAGAACTTGGTAATGGAAAAATGGTAGAAACAAATTTTAAATCATGCGGTATAAGTTGATATTCATGTGCGCCTATAAAGGTTATTTTAGTCCCTCTTGGCGAGTTATCAATATCATCTGTTATCCAAATTGGTTTTCCTTTTTGAACAGAATTCCCTTTAAGGTGTAAATCTGTTGTAGAAACAAAGCCAGGGTCAATGCTAATACTGTTAGAGTCAAAACCTGATTTTGATTGAAAGTCTGCAAGTGTTTTATAATAAGCGGAATTAAATAATACCAGATCAGTTCCCTTGCAATAAATATCATTAAAGTCAGATTTAAACAAAGCATTAGACCCTATGTTTAAAGCAATACTTCCTGTCTTAGCAATAAATAAATTGTTATAAACTACAATTCCTTTTGAACCGTTCCCCTTAAGAGTAACCACGTATGAAGAATTATTACTACCAGTATATAATACTGAATTATATAAAAGACTCATTCCATTATATCCGCCATAATCCACATAAAGAGCTTTAGGGTTAATGCCAGCCAAAGAAATAAAGTTGTTATTTACTGCCATGGAATCAGTAGATGAGTTTTTATTTCCGCTTATATATAGACCATTTGAGCAAATTAACCCATTCAATTTATTCTTATATATTTTGCAAAAACCCTCAGTGTAATCTATGTATATACCAGCCCCAGATTTATCAAGAATGTTTGTGATGGTATTATTATTAATGGTAAAAGAATAGTTGTATCGTAAATGAATTCCTTCATCATAAATGCTGTCCATGGTATTAAAACTGATTTCATGAAAAGCATGTGATTCTTTAAAATTGGAGTTGAGGTACATATACACCCCAACTGCTCCATACTTCATTAGGTTATTTCTTACTATAATTCCGGTATCACAATCATAGATTGTTTTTGAATAAACATGCGCTTGATTCGTTACAGTGCTTGAAGAACTCATTACTATAGATTTCATGATGTTATTCTCAAAAACAAGATTCTTTGTATTGTTATTTAATACAATTATGGATGCATAAGTATTGGTAGAAAGAAAGGTTCTTTGCAGTGTCATTTTTCTGAAAACATAATTGTAGGCATGGTCAAAAGATAGCAGATAATTTTTAGTTGAAGTGCTAGAAGCAGGGTAATAAAGGATCACCTTAGTGCTATCAAGATTTGCGGATTGAAAGGTTATGGTTTTTGTGGGTGAGCTACCTTTAACTTCTAATAAATCTACTTGTTCTTTATAGGAGCCATCGGCTACATCAAAAATTATGGAGTTGCAAATTCCTCTGCTTACTACATCAGTTACAGCCGCCGCAAATGTGGTATAATTACCTGATGAACCAATAGTATATTTTCCACTGATCCCAATAGAAAGTTTTGTTTTTTCAAGAGTGTCATTTCCTGTATAGCCATCTGCTTTTCCATTAGGGGAAGAGGAATAAACTTTTACAGTATGGGTTCCTGTACTTCCAAACGAATAGCTTCCAATATTGATGTTTGTTGAAGCACCAAAAGAAAGACTTCCTGACCAACTATAAGCAGTTTGAGTTGTGCCATCAACCACCCAATTTATGGTTGCTGATTTTAATGTATCTGTTCCGGCATTTACAAGTTTTATATAAACCGACTTCCCACATATTACAATTGCAGGACTATCAATGTTTCTTATTTCTGCATCAGTTGCAGCAGGAGAAGTTGCTTTTTGCCATGTTGGTAAGTGCCTATAACTGTTCCCTGAACTAGAGCTTCCAATATATCCGTAAGTCCCTGGATAAAAACAATTAAAATCACATCTATATAATGTGGAGGAGGTTGATAAACAATATCCACTATCCAACATGATACAGTTATTTAATACACTTGTTTTGGAACCCCAAGTATATATTCCATTGCCTCTGTTAGCTAGTATATTATTATTGTAAACACTTGTATAATAGCAGCTTGATATTGAAATTACATTGGGCATTCCGCTTTTGCGCCAGCAAGAAATCATATTATTAGAAACAACAAGCGTATCCTTTTTATTCACTATCCCTGATAAATATATTCCATCTGCTTTTGTTGGAAGTGTAAAACTATTTTTAGATACCACACAAGCACCGGTTGAGGTGTAACCATATAACCCAAAGCCACCATAAACAATATTGGATATCTTATTCCCTGTAACAGTAAAACTCTTTTGATAACTTAAAACAATTGCGGAGTAAAAAGTACTATCAATGATGTTATCTGTTATCACATTGCCATTTTCCCTACTTGTAGTTACTCCAAATAAATAGAAACCATGATAGCCATATTTTATAAAATTATTATGGAAGTTATTAAAAGAGTCAAAGGAATTTGTCACTTGTGGGGAGGCAATAACGGACTGTTCTGCTGTACCGTAAGTAGTCAGTTTTACACCTATCAATCTACAGTGTGAGATGGTATTATAGCCAGACTTATTTCCAATATAAATGACATTTCCATAAGACAGTACTCCTGTCCTTATGATGGTTATTTTATCAAAAACAATTCTTGAACATCCATTAAATTCTAATGTATAATTCCCTGATGAGGTTGTGCTGGAAGAAGCATATGTTAATATCACCTTTGTGCTATCATTGCTGGCAGAAGTAAAGGTGATAGTATTGGTAGCAGAAGTTCCTGAAATTGCAGGTATGCTTATTTTTTCGGTATAAGTTCCGTCTGCAATTTTAAAAATAACAGCACCATTAACTCCGCTGTCTTTTAATTGTTTTATTGCGGCACCAAAGGTGGTAAAATTTGTACTGCCACTACCCGAGGCATCAATAGTATAAGTGCCACTAAGTTTTGCGGAGGCATTAAAAACTAAAAAAAATAAAAGAAGAAAAAGCATCACAAATTTTGAGTGATACAAAATTTTAACAAAAGTATTTTTCATGTGATTGGTTTTAGAAATTCTAATCAAAGGTAATAGTTTCTGTTTTGAAACAAATTTTCAGAAGAAATTTTTCTCAGTGATGCAAGAAAAAAGACAGAAGTCAAAGCGACCTTCCACTTTTTAGACTCCCAAAAAAGTTGTTAATTTGCACCATATTTAGAGAGTGCGGGGTGTGGCGCAGTCCGGTAGCGTACTTGCATGGGGTGCAAGGGGTCGTGGGTTCAAATCCCGCCACCCCGACTCTCTTAAAAATAGTTTTCAGTAAACAGTTTTCAGTTGTCAGAAAAGAAAGCAAAGGCAACCTGTTTAAAAAAATTTGAACTATGTTAGGAATAACATTAAACCTGAAACCTTCAACTTCTCTACCCTCCCAATTCCTCAAACACCATCAATGCTTCTCTTACTGTTCTCACTTCATTAATTTGTAGTGAAACTTCTGACGGGGTTTGGGTGAGTTTGCAGCGGATGGGGTGCAGTTGCAGATAGCTGAGGATTGCCCCAAACTTATCGGTATTAAAGAATTTCCCTTCTGCCCTTGTAGTAAAGAAAAGGCGCATACGGTTATTCTTTAAAGTAATTTTTTCTACCCCAAAATCTTTGGCTTTAAACTTTAATTCTACACTGCGCAGGAGTTCGTTTACCTGCTTTGGTAGTTTGCCAAAACGGTCTTCTAAGGATGCAATAAAAGCCACAATATCCTCATGAGTTTTCAGGTTGCCAATTTTATTATAAAGGTTGAGGCGTTCATTCACTGAGCCTACATATTCATCCGGAATCAGGATTTCAAGGTCGGTATCTATTTGGGTGTCCCGCACTAAAGGCGTTGGGTTTTCTTCATCATTAAAGAGTTCTTTAAATTCATCTTCCTTAAGTTCTGTCAGGGCTTCATCCAATATTTTCTGGAACATCTCCAAACCAATTTCTGCAATAAAACCACTTTGTTCTGCACCCAACATATTACCCGCCCCACGGATATCTAAATCCTTCATGGCAATGTGGAAACCGCTACCCAAGGCAGTGTGTTCTTCCAAAGCGGCAAGGCGTTTTCGTGCCTCAGATGTCACCACACTCATAGGTGGAATCAGCAAATAACAATAAGCCTTTTTATTGCTTCTGCCCACCCTGCCACGGAGTTGGTACAAATCACTCAAACCAAAATTCTGCGCCTGATTAATGATGATAGTATTGGCATTGGCTATGTCCAATCCACTCTCCACAATATTAGTAGAAACCAGCACATCAAAGTACCCATCCACAAAGCCAAGCATGGTTTCTTCCAATATGTGCGACTCCATTTGCGCATGGGCAACGGCAACCTTTGCGTGGGGTGAATTCCGTTTAATCATATCACCCATTTCAAAAATATCTTTAATGCGATTATGCACAAAAAATACTTGCCCGCCACGGGAAATTTCAGCATCCACTGCATCACGGATAGTGTCAGTATTATATACCTCCACCCTTGTATTTACTGGCTGCCTGTTTGGTGGCGGGGTGTTGATGACACTCATATCTCTTGCACCCATTAATGAAAATTGCAGGGTACGCGGGATGGGCGTGGCAGTGAGGAAAAGTGTATCAATATTCGTTTTTAAACTGCGGAGCTTTTCCTTTGCTTGCACCCCAAATTTTTGCTCTTCATCAATAATTAAAAGCCCCACATCTTTAAATTTTAAATCTTTGCTTAGGATACGATGTGTGCCAATCAGGATGTCCACTTTGCCTTCGGTTACTTTGCGCAAAGTTTCTTTGGCTTGTGCTGCAGTTTTAAAGCGTGAGATAAAATCAACAGTGCAAGGGAAATCCTGCAAACGTGCTTTGAAAGTTTTATAATGTTGCAGAGCAAGGATAGTTGTAGGCACTAAAACCGCCACCTGTTTGTTATCCGCCACTGCCTTAAAAGCAGCACGGATGGCAATCTCTGTTTTGCCAAAACCTACGTCCCCGCAAATCAATCTATCCATGGGGTAGCTAGCTTCCATATCGCGCTTAAAATCTATGGTTGCCTTGGCTTGGTCGGGGGTGTCTTCATAAATAAATGATGCCTCCAATTCGGTTTGCATATAGCTATCTCTGCTAAAAGCAAAACCATTTTGGGTGCGCCGTTTGGCATAAAGGGCAATCAAATCTCTGGCAATATCCTTAACCTGTTTCTTGGTTTTATTCTTTAAAGTTTCCCAAGTATTTGTACCAAGTTTATTGAGCTTTGGCTCTTTGCCCTCCGCACCAACAAAGCGGGTAATTTTATGCAGGGAGTGGATATTTACATACAATAAATCTCCACCTTTATATTTTAAACGCACTGCTTCTTGTTGCTTTCCCTGCGCTTCTATTTTCTCTAATCCTGAGAAAATTCCAACCCCATAATCAAGATGAGTTACATAATCGCCGGGCTTTAATTCGTATAGTTCTTTGAGAGAAATAGCCTCGTTTCTGGAGTAGGCCTTTTTGGTTTTGTACCGCTGATACCTACCAAAAACCTGATGCTCTGTATAGCATGCAATCTTATTTTCATCATCAATAAATCCTTCATGCAGGGTTTTATAAATGGGGGTAAAATGGACACCAACCCTCAAATCTTCAAAGATGGCGTAAAGCCTTTCTACCTGTTTGGGCTGGTCAGAGAAAATGATATTTTGATATTTATTATCCTCATTCCTTTTGAGGTTGGCAGCCAGCAAATCAAAGTTTTTGTTGAAGTCAGGCTGTGGACTAATCTTCATTTCAAAACTTTGAGAAGATTTAAAAAATTCATCCCCACCCAAGCTGATGCAGCTAAACCTTTCCATGGTTTTCATGATGTTTTTATGGTCATCAAAAAAACTTAGGGCTTCCTCATCTTTCAATTTTGTTTTTAATTTCTTTTGCAATTGATGCAGCACCTCTGCCACATAAGTAAAATTTTGCGCAAGGATTAGGGTGTTGGGAGAAAGGAAATCCAAGAACGGAATTCTGTTTTTATTATTGGTGGGCTCTTCCACATTGGGGATGATGGTTAGCCGCGTTAACCTCCTAGCAGAAAGCTGGGTTTCGGGGTCAAACATGCGGATGCTTTCCACTTTATCATCATCCAATTGTATGCGGTAAGGCAGGTCATTGGCAAAAGAAAAAACATCTATTATCCCACCGCGTATAGAGAAACTCCCTGCCTCATACACAAAGTCAGTTCTATCAAAATTGAATTCGGCAAGGAACTCAATCATAAAATCAATATCCAATTTATCCCCTACTGCAATCTCAAACATTTGCTCTTTTAGCGTTTCAGGGTTAATCACTTTTTCAAACAAAGCCTCAGGATAAGTGACTATGATATGATGCCCTCCTTTATTTTCACGGAGGTGATTGAGGACTTCTGTTCTCTCCAAGATGGCGTTCAGAGGCTTCCCGCAGAAATTTTGAGATTTCTGAAACTATATCTGTCCGTGAATAAGCCTCAAGCAGCTCAGCAATATTGAGCATCCAATTCTGAAAAAGAGTGCAAGTTTAGGGAAAGGAAATGGAGTTTTAAATTCTTAATTTCTATCTACCCAAAACTGACAACTAATTTCGCCCTATAATGCAATGGGAAAAACTTTTTAGCAGCAGGAGATTAGGGCAAAGTGATAGCAATGAAATTGCGCAGTTGCGCCCTGGCTTTCATAGGGATTTTGACCGCATTGTTTTCTCCACCGCATTCCGGCATTTGCAAAACAAAACACAGGTGGTGCCCCTACCCGAAACGGATTTTGTACACACCCGCCTTACTCATAGTTTGGAGACCTCTTGCGTGGGCAGAAGTTTGGGCAGGATGGTGGGTAAAATTATTATAGAGAGGCAGCCTGAACTCAATACCAAATTCAATATTACTGAAGACGATTTTGGAACTGTGGTAGCCACCGCTTGCCTAGCACATGATATTGGCAACCCCCCTTTTGGGCATAGTGGCGAGGATGCTATTTCCGATTTTTTTAGAGGAGATAAAGCCATAGATTTTATTACAGGATTGCCTGAAAATTTTATTGCAGAACTCCAAAACTTTGAAGGCAATGCAGCAGGTTTTAGATTGCTGACAAATACCAATGCTGACAAATCGGCACATAGCGGCGGGCTGAATTTAACGGCGGCGGTGCTGGGTGCTTTTACCAAATACCCAAAGGGGGTTACGCCAAATGCAACCTCAAAAAAGGCAAGTGAAAAGAAGTATGGATTCTTTGCATCGGACAAAGAAAATTTTAAAGAAGTAGCCACGGCCACAGGCTTAATTACTAATGGAGATTACCAATGGAAACGCCACTCTCTTGCTTTTTTAATGGAGGCTGCTGATGACATTTGTTACCACATTATTGACCTTGAAGACGGTACCAAACTCGGGTGGGTGGCGCAGGAGGAGGCAGAGGAATTATTGGGTGCAAATACATTGGACAAAAAGGATAAAACCAAACTGCAAAATATCTTTTCCTCTGATGAAAGAGTCGGCTACCTAAGGGCGAAAATCATCAACCAATTGGTTGATGAAACCGCCACTGCTTTTATCCAAAATATAGATGGGATTTTGAGTGGGGATTTTGATGAAAGCCTTACCAAAAATATCCCTTCGCAGAGGCAGATGAAAGAGATTCAAAAAATATCATTAGAGAAAATTTACCGCCACCCAAGTGTGTTACAGATTGAGGCAGCTGGCTTTGAGGTTTTGGGTGGATTACTCCAAATATTCTTGGATGCTTTGCTTGGCAAACCCACCCAACGCAGAGAGAAAATAAAAATGCTTTTGCCCAATTATTCTATCCTCAATGGGGATATGCAAAACCCAGAAATCATGCAGCAACAAATACATTTAGTAGTAGAATTTATAGCAGGAATGACGGACAGAACTGCCATATCTCTCTACCGAAAAATCAGTGGGATTTCCTTGCCATATTAAGTATGCTCAACGCCAAAAAACTCCAACAGATTTTGCTTCCGTTTTTAAGGAGAGATTTTATTTTGCAATCACGGATTCATGAGGCAGGAGGTTATTTTAATCAACCCAAGAGGAGTTTATTTATTAAGCGGGAAGATGAATTAAGCTCCGGAATTTGCGGCGGCAAATACAGAAAATTTGCATCATTACTCCAACATATTTCCAACAATAATTATGATGAAGTTTATGTGATTGGCAGCGCCAACTCAAACAATGTATTGGCGGCAGCGCAACTCTTTATTGAGGCTAAAATTCCAGCAAAGTATTTCCTTTTAGAATCTCATAATGAACTGCCATTTGGCAACCACCAATTCTTAAAAATACTGGTTGATGATGGTGATATTTCATACATCAAAAGAGAAGATTGGAAAGAGGTTGAGGAGCTATGCCATCAAGAAGCAAAAGCATCTAAGAAAAAGATATTTGTAATGCCGGAAGGTGGCGCAATGGTAGAAGCAATCACCGGGGCAATGACGTTGGCGGTGGATGTTTGTCACCCTGAAAGACCTCACCCCAACCGCTGGCTTCGCCGAACCCTCCAGGGTTCTCCAAAGGGAGAGGGGCAAGAATGCACAGAAGTAACCTCGGAGCTTAAAGTCCTCTCCTTTGGAGGGGATTTAGGTGAGGCCAACATCTTCATTGATTCCGGCACAGGCACCTCTGCCATCGGTTTAATACTTGGGTTAAGTATCATGCAATTGAACCCAAATATCCACATCACCCTTATTGCTGGCAATGAAAAAGAGTTCAGAACCAAACTTGAATTATTCAGAAAAAATATAAGTGTTTTACTGAAAACTGAAATAGAAATTTCTGCAGAATTGGTGTTTCATAAACCCGCTATTGCCCCTTCATTTGGGGTAGTGAATTCTTCAGTAATTAAAGAGACAAAAGCAATAGCCCAGCAAGAAGGAATCCTCGCAGACCCCGTGTATTCTGTAAAACATTTTTATACTGTAAAGAAGTTTTTAGAAAAAACTCAATTGGAAAGCCCTTCTTTAATTATTTACAATGGCGGCAGCTTGGGGTTGGCGGGGTTTCAGGATTTATTAGACTCATAAACTCATCACCACAATACTTAATGATTTTTATCAATGATTAAAATTAAGTAATAGAACCTACTCCACGTACTTTTGTAGCCGAATTGTGCCCTATGGAAGTAGCGTTTGAGAACCAGATAATAACATTAGATACTTTAAAGAAAGGTGATGCGGGGGTTATTGAGGAGATTACTGACCCTTGGGCATCATTAAAATTAATAGAAATGGGTTGCCTGCCCGGTGGCAGATTTATCATTAAAATGCAGGCACCTTTCCGCGACCCTATTGCTATAGAAATAGCCGGAAACTTGATTTCTATTGGCAGGCAAGAGGCAAAAACCATTAGAGTTCGCAAACAAATATCCTAACTAACAACCCTTGAAGCCCTCTATAAAAATAGCATTAATTGGCAACCCTAATACGGGTAAGTCATCGCTATTTAATGCGCTTACAGGCTTAAACCAGAAGATTGCCAACTTCCCCGGTATTACTGTAGAGAAAACTGTAGGGGAGATTTCCATTGCCAAAGATTTTAAAGGGGAAATTATTGACATGCCCGGTACCTATAGCCTTTTCCCAAAATCAAAGGATGAGGCAATTCCGTATGAGGTGCTTACCAATCCTCACCATGCGCATTACCCCAATATGGTAATTTTTGTGGCAGATGCCTGCAACCTCAGGCGCAATTTGGTGCTGCTTACACAACTGATAGATTTAAAATTCCCTGTTATCCTTGCCCTCAATATGATTGACCAAGCCAAGGCGCAAGGGATTGAGATTGATATTCCGTATCTGGAAAATGCACTTGGGATACCCGTAGTAACTACTAATGCCCGCAAAAAGATTGGGATTGATGCCCTCAAAAAGAAGATAGAAGAGGGCATTGGCGTATCCGCAGAGAGTTTTTTGGATGCCACCAAACCCGTTATTGTTCCGTTGGAGGTGCTAAAATCTCAACTGCATTTGTGCAATAGTTATCAGGCATTGCTAAATGTGTATCAGGATACACTGAACAATAATAAGCTGGTTGATAAAAAGAAAATACTTGCAGAACTAAGGGAGCATTACAATTTTGATAGCGGCACTTGGCAGCGCGAGGATTTGCTTTTCCGCTACAAAAAAGTAAATGCCATCTTGCAAAATACACTGAATGTGCAGGTAGGTTCTGCCTTTAAAAGAACACAAGAGAGGTTAGATAAAGTACTGGGGCATCCGTTCTGGGGTTATATTATTTTCTTCGGGATATTGTTTGTCATTTTTCAGGCAATCTTTTCTTGGGCAGAGTACCCCATGCATAAAATTGAAGATTTAATAAGTTGGCTACAAGGCATCACAAGAACCAACCTACCCAAAGGTGTTTTGAATGAATTATTGGCAGAGGGAGTTCTGCCAGGCTTAGGTGGTGTATTGGTTTTTGTACCACAAATCGCTTTTCTCTTTGGCTTTATTGCCGTGATGGAGGATACAGGCTACCTTGCCCGTGTTGCCTTCCTAATGGATAAAATGATGCGGCGGTTTGGGCTTAATGGCAAATCAGTAATCCCATTGATTAGCGGTACTGCCTGCGCAGTGCCGGCAATTATGTCAGCACGTAGCATAGAGCATAAAAAATCTAGGTTGATAACCATACTTGTTACCCCTCTTATGAGTTGTTCTGCAAGGTTGCCTGTTTATATTTTATTGATAGGGCTGGTCATCCCCAACCAAGAAGTTTTGGGCGTGATGAACCTACGTGGTTTAACTTTAATGGGGATGTATCTCCTTGGTTTTTTGGCGGCAATTGGGGCAGGCTTTATTTATAAATTGGTTTTAAACATCAAAGAAAAACAGTATTTCATTTTAGAGATGCCTGTGTATAGAATGCCTAATTGGCGCAATGTGGGCACTACTATGTTCCAAAAATCGCGGACTTTTGTTACTGAAGCGGGTAAAGTAATTGTTGCCATTTCTGTTATTCTATGGTTTTTGGCTTCCTTTAGTATGCCGGGCAGGTTTGCAGCGGTAGATAAAAAATATCAAAAAATCAGTGTTGAGGGAAACATTTCATTAGATTCCCTCAAGGGTAAAATAAAGGCGGAGAAATTAGAGAAATCCTTTGCGGGTATCATTGGCAAAAGCATTGAGCCAGCAATTGCCCCTCTTGGTTTTGATTGGAAAATTGGGATTGCCATCATCACCTCCTTTGCAGCAAGAGAGGTTTTTGTGGGTACTATGGCTACTATCTATGGTTTAGGTAGTGATAAGCCTGACTTCAACCAGCTAAAAAACCAAATGCTTAAAGATAGAAACCCCGAAACAGGCGCAAAGATTTATAGCTTTGCAACGGTTTTCTCACTCATGGTGTTTTATGCTTTTGCCTTGCAATGCATGAGTACCGTGGCAGTAACCTATAAAGAAACCGCCTCTTGGAAATGGACTTTATTGCAGTTTGCCTCTATGGCAGTGCTGGCGTGGGTGGCAAGTTTTTTGGTAAACCATGGGCTCAGTTAAATTAATAAGTTAGAATTAAAAATGGGACTTGAGGCTTTAGATAAATATCTCCCGGCAGGGGCATACAAAATCATAGAACGGATGATTAAGCCGCATTCTGTTCTTATTAAAATAAAGAATGCACGTGCCACTAAACTCGGTGATTACAGATTGATGAATGAAGATTGGAAACATCAAATTACCATTAATAACGATTTAAATAAATATGCTTTCTTAGTAACATTGGTGCATGAACTTGCCCACCTTTATACATTTGAAAAGCACCGTGACAGGGTAAAACCCCACGGCAACCAATGGAAAAACCAATACGTAACCATGATGTTAAAGTTTGTAGGCAATGATACTTTCCCTACTAAACTTGAGCAAGCCGTTATTGAGCATTTGGAAAGCCCTTCAGCATCCAGTTGCACAGATTTAAACCTCCACAAAGCACTTAGGAGGTATGATAGATACAAATCAGATATTTTTACTATTGAGTCTTTGGAAGAGGGGGAACACTTTATCTGGAACAAAGACCGTGTGTTTAAGAAGGGTGAAATCCTCCGCACCCGCTACAAATGTGTGGAGCTAAAAACCCGCAGAGCTTATTTCTTCCATCCACTTACAGAGGTAGAAAAGCACAGCCTTTAACTCATGCAAAGGCTTTTTACTCTTTTCTTTTTATTGATGGCATCTTATTCTTTTGGGCAAAATGTAACCCTTGTGCAGATAGAGAGAGCAGGAATTCTCACCAATCGTTTTGTAGATGGTAAAGAAGTAAGGCTGTTAAAAAATGATGTTGCCTTCCGTCAGGGAGATGTATTTATGACTTGCGATTCTGCCTATCAATATGAGAAGGATAATAAGGTTACTGCTTTCGGGAATGTGCACATTACTCAACATGACACCCTAAATCTCTATGGGCAGCTATTGGATTATGATGGCAATACAAAATATGCCGTCATCACCCGCAATGTGAGGATGCAGGATAGAAGAATGACTTTACTTACAGAGAGGCTTGAGTACAATATGAAAAACAAAAACGCCTATTATAGTACTGGTGCTGTAATCACTCAAGATGATACAAAGCTTACCAGCAAAAAAGGAAACTATGTAGCAGCCACAAGAGATTTTTATTTTAAGGAGAATGTAATTCTCACCAATCCTAAGTATGTGATTAAGTGTGATACTCTACAATATAATACTGCAACCAATACTTCTTATTTCCACGGACCTACTAATATCACCACTAAAAACGATTCCATTTATTGTGAAACGGGGAGCTATAATACCACCTCAGGCGAGGCACATTTTGGGAAGAATGCATCCCTTACTTCAAAGGGTCAAATACTTTATGGGGATAGCCTTGAATACTACCGTGATTTGCAAATGGGCAGAGCAAGGGGCAATGTTAGGATGATTGACACCACCGAAAAAATGACCGCCTTTGGTGCCTATGCTGAGCATTACGAAAAGACCAACGAAACCTTTATCACAGGTAATCCATTGGTCAGTAAAAAGTTTGAGACAGATACCGTTTATATTACTGGCGATACTTTGCGCAGCCGTTATGATAGCATTGGCAAATACAAAATTATCCGTGCCCACAAACATGTAAAGGTTTATGGCAGGCAGTTTCAGGCAAAGTGTGATTCTCTTATTTATTCTTTTAATTTT
>JAPLCZ010000051.1 GCA_026391915.1 Bacteroidota bacterium
CAATATGCACATAAGTGAATATACACACGGCAGCTACGCCAACCATGAGCCTAAGCGCCCACGCAAACTCCTCTTAAAAAAGAAAGAAAAAAATCGCCTTGCCACCAAAATAAAAGAGAAAGGATTTACCCTGATTCCGTATAGGATTTTTATTAGTGCAACAGGCTTTGCCAAGATAGAAATCTCCCTAGCAAAAGGTAAAAAACATTACGACAAACGCGAGTCAATTAAAGACCGCGATGTAGCCAGAGATTTGAGAAGAGGGGAGTAAAGTTGAAGATGTGGTGATGTGAAGATTTGAAGATGTTAAAGCATGCTATTGCAAAGGCTTTTTTGATTGTACCTTTGTATTAGAATTTTAAATAGTTCTTTATTTATTGGGGCTGACTGGAATTGACAGGATGGGGCAGGGTAGGTAAGCATGTAGTGAATCGCAGGACTTCACTTTAAACTGCCTGCAGCCGATTTTAACCGGCAACACTTCTTACAAAATGGCTGCTTAGTTCTAGGAATTACGCAACGCTGTTCATCCCAGAGGACTTTCGCCTAACCGGTTCTCTATATGGGGTGTCACCACGCAAAGGCTGGGTAAGGTAAGGCTTCGGTACTTTACCAAGATAAAGAAGCTCATCTAAAGTCAAAGGTAATTTCCTCACCTGGCTTTGGAAAAATTCAAGAGAAAATAAACATGTAGAAAGCTTATTGCTCCCTGTGTTTGGACGTGGGTTCAACTCCCACCAGCTCCACCCCATTAAATTTTAAAAATGACAACTTAAGCTAATTAGGTGGTCATTTTTGTTTTGGAGGATAGGAAAATAGTTGAGATGGTGAAGTAGATTTAGTAACATTCAAATTTAATTATACCTCCTCCTGAGGTCACCCTTAATCCTGTTCCATTACAAGGCTGGCAACTATTATCTGTAAACGGCGTAGGGCTGTTGGGGAAATCCTCAATTACACCGGGTGTACTAGGGTCAAAATTTATAAAAGTATGGTTGGGGTCTGAGTATAGCTCAAAGCCATCTGCGCAGTCGCAGCAAGCATCAATACAGGTACAACGATTAATTGAGTAAATAGCTACTGTTTGACAATTTGGACCTCCTGGTGGTATACTGATGGTGTTAGTGTAATCTGTTCCACATGATGAGTGTAAGACAATTCTCAGAGTACAATTCGTACAATTATATACAGCTATATAAGGAGGGTCACAAGGAGGAGAACAAGTTTGTGCATTTGATGTATTGCTTAAAGAAATAACCATAATAATGGTGAGTAGTAATCCATAAAAACCATTTGAGGTTTTGCTGTAAAAATTAATTTTTGTGTCCATTTTTTTGTTTATTTTAAATTAGCTCCGCAACTTCGCAACTTCGCAACTTATAAACAAGAAAAATCTTAATTTTTTTTATGAGACTTTTGAACTTCAAATATGGGTTTTTATTTATCTTCTTGGTATTGTGGAGTTCTATAGTTACTGCCCAACTTAGCGGCATCTATACCATTGATACCTCCAAATCTGCCTCTCCCTCAAATTATATTTCTTTTAATGATGCCGTTGATGATTTAATGAATGGTACAAGAAGTAGCGGAATTATTAACGGCCCCGGGGTAAATGGAGCAGTGATTTTTGAAGTGGCAGATGGTATTTATAATGAACAAATAGAAATAGGACCTATCAGCGGCACAAGTATTAAAAATACAATTACATTTCGTTCAAAGTCGGGTGATAGTTCTAAAGTTATCATCAATAAAGATACATCCGGATATAAAAATGATTATACATTGCATATGTATGGGTGCAGATATATGCGTTTTCATCAACTTACTTTTCGGAGGAAGCTATCTGCTTTCTCAAAAGATACCGGAAATGTTTTTACATCAGATACTGGCGCATATAATAAAATAAGTAATTGTGTTTTTTTAGGAATAAAATTAAACAACTTTACTGGCCTTATTGGCGGTTCTACGGTAATGGGGCTTTCAGATTCATTTACCACTTTAGAAAATAATCTTATCAAGTATGGGCGGGGATCAGGATGGGGAAGTAAATGGGGTAAAAGTATTACAATGGTTAAGCAAAACAAATTTATAAACAATACGGTTGATAGTCCTTTATTTATGGGATTCAATTTTATTTATCAAGAGTCTTTAACCATAATTAATAATACTTTTTCAAATATATCTTATTATGCTAAAAGCAATCAAAGAAGTTCAATACATATTAATCAGAGTGGGAACTTCAAATTCATTGGTAATAAAATTTACAATTCAGGAGGTATTGGTTTTTCATATTCCCTTAATAATCCTGACACTTGTTTATGTAATAATAATCTCATTCAGATTTCTGAATTGAAAAATACCACTCCTTTTTATCCGGGTTATTTAAATAATTTCATAGCATGTAACAATTCAATTATTTCTTTGATTAAAGATTCAAATAATTATACAGCTATTATCTCAGCAAAGAGTGCGATTCGGAAATTCATATTTAACAATAATATACTTTATAATGATTCAGGTAAATATATATTAGCCATCTCAAATAATAGTAAAATTAGTATTGACAATAACGCCTATTATACTAGACAAAAAAATAATTGGTATTATAAAGATGTTACACTAATTTCATCATTTCCTGCATGGCAAAAAGCAATAGGGCAGGATTCACATTCACTTTTTATTGACCCACTATTTATCTCTAACACCAATTTGCATTTGCAAAAGAAATCACCGCTTGCAGGCAAAGGCAAATCAATTGTTTTTATAAAAGATGATATTGATGGCGATGCTAGAGATACCCTTGCACCGGACATTGGCGCTGATGAATTTTCATTTAATACTAATGATGCAGGAGTAGTGAAATTAGATAGCCCCATCACTAATAATTTTTGTAAAGGAGATAAAAATATTTATGCAAGAGTCAAAAATTATGGGGTGATAAATCTGAGTTCGGCTACCATTAATTGGGTGGTAAACGGAATAGCCCAAACTCCATTTCTTTATACAGGAATCCTGAAAACAAATAAGGATACTGCCCTAAAAATTGGCTCCTATAATTTCAATAAATCAGATACTATTTATCAGATAAAACTATACACAACTTTACCAAACGGAAAGGCTGATGAGGACTCCACCAATGATAGTATCATCACAAAAATCACTACCCTGAAATTGCCTGATGCCAGCTTTAAAGATTCAGCCATTAGCACCAACACCTTTTATTTTATTTCAAAAGATACTACCCATAAAAACTACCAATGGAGTTTTGGAGACAGTACAACTTCCACATTAAAATCACCCATCCATACCTTCAAAAAATCAGGGGTTTATGCTGTAAAACTTTGGGTTGATAATGGAAACGGCTGCCAGGATTCTTTTGCTATTAATGGAATTGGAGTAACAGGAATCAGGGATTTTGAGAATGATAATTTTATTTTTATTTCACCGAATCCATTTAAAGAATCCACCAATATCCGTTACACCATCTCACAAAAAAATCATGTAAAAATTTACATAACTGATGTGCTTGGCAGAAGTGTTTGCACATTAGCTGATGCCAACCAAAATGCGGGAGATTATTCTTTAGACGTGCCACGTTTTCAAAACGTGGCACGTCTGGATGCAGGTGTGTACTTCGTTCACTTTGTTGTGGGGGATAGAAGAGTAGTTGAGAGGGTGGTGATGGTGAGGTAACTCTTAAATTATTTTTGTTTTGGAGGATTGATAAAAAGTATCCTCTCCACACACCTTAAATCTTTTGGATTATAGTATTTTTTGTACCAGATTTTTTTGGCTGTATTTAAATCATCTAACTCCAAAGCTGCGGATTTATCTTCTGTATTCCGCCAATGAAAATGCTCTACTAATCGGAAAGCTTCAATTGCAAAAGCGGTAACAATATCGCGGTCTCTTATCTCTAATAGGTTATCACCATTTTGTTGTTCAGGATTAAAAGCAAGATTACTTGAACCGCAATACACCACCGGATTTTTGCCCTTAAAATTCACCACCACAAATTTGTGATGGATGGCATAGCCATCAATTTTTGGTACTGTATCAAATGGTGGGGGAAGAACATTCATCACCTGTCCGCCTTTGGCGGCAACCCTTAAACCACGTGTGCTATTGGGCTTATAGAGGGAAACCGAATCATCTTTACCAACCGAATCTGTAATGCCATAAGTAAATACTTTTTCGTTTTGCACCTGAGTTTTTACAGCAGTCAGAATACTGCTTTTGCTGGTATCCTGCATAATGGCAAAGAGCACATCAGTGTTATCTATTTTTGTAATTCTGTTTGATATTTTTGCAAAGAATTTTTCTGCCACGGCTTTGGTATGTGGAGAGAAACGGATGGTCATATCAGGTATATTAGTTTGCTTGATGATGTTATCTTTCAAAGCAAATTTTGTTTGAGGAAAATCACCCATCAATGCATCTCCAAAGCTTGCATCAAACACATCTGCATATAGTTTTGCTACCGTTGCATTATCAAAAATAAGCACATGATTGGCGTTGATATAAATGCCATTTGTTGAAAAATTCGTAGAGCCAGTCAATACCTTATTTGCTTTCCCATTTGTCTTTTGAATAAATATTTTTGAATGGCTAAGGGATTTAAAATGCCCTCTCACTATTGCCTTTTTATCTTTGGCTTCCTTGGCAAAGAGTTTCGCAAATTGGTCTTCATATTTCCCGTCATCGCCATGGGTTCCTGCATCATCAAGGATGATTCTTAACCTCCCTTTTTTGGCAAGAGTAATTAGTTTTTCTACTATCAAAGGTTCATTTAAATCATAGGCAAAAACATCCAAACTCATTTTAGAATCTGCAAGGGTTTCGTCCAAAATTTCCATCACTCTTTCGCGGGCTTGCCAGCCTAAATATTTATGCTGTTCCTCCCAAGTGTAATCTTGCAGCTCATACTTTTTGGTGGCATCATTCCACCTTTTGGCAGCCCCTGATTTATCTTTAATATCAAACTGAAGTTTGCCATCAGCATGGCGCACTTGGTTATTCATCCCAAACCTGCGCACATAAGCTTGTGAAGAAATAAATCCTCTTGCAAAACCTATTTGAACTCCCTTAATTTTATACGGACTCACATCAATAGTTATTGCAACAGTAAGGGCGGCATCTATGGGTTGGAGAATTCCATTTTTCAAATATCGCGGAGTAACGGAATAGGTATAATCTCCAAAAATCGGAGTAGAGATGTTGTGGTCAGTGGAGGGCACATGGACCCAATTAAATTTCTGAAATGGTGAATACAGAGAACTCATTTTATCTGCATCAGAAATTTTGTTTTTCTTGCGGATGACATCACTTAAGGTAAGCTTATTCAGCAGATAATAATCAAGCTTTTTCCCTGATTTAATGTGGATGCTAAAGCCAATGCAATCCGGCAAAAGTGATTCATCCAAATTGAAAGCAAGCAACGTCATAGCATCACCTTTATAAGCCCTAATGCTTACCAATTCCTTCTTTCCTTTTTTAACAGAACCTGAAACTTCCATAGTTTATTTTTTTTGCAAACTTAAAGAGATTTTGTATGGCCTTCGTTAAACAATCATAAATAAAAAAGGCAGCTTACGGGCTGCCTTTTTATGTTAGATTAATAAGAAATTAGTTTCCTTTTCCTTTCTTTTCTTTTTTAGCATCCCTATGCTCTTTTCTCATTTCTTTGCGGTCTTCGCGAACCTCTTTTCTGTCTTCACGAATTTCTTTTTTATCCGCTTTTACTTCTTTTTGTTTGTCTTTAGCAAGGTCTTTATTGCCATCTTTTAAAGCTTCGTTTCTTGCTTTCTTGTCTTCTCTAAGTTCCTTTCTGTCACCTTTGATGTCTTTCTTGTCGGTCTTAACTTCTTTACGGTCTTTTTTGATTTCCGTTTTTACAGGTTTCTTAGTTTCTTTTTTGTCGCCATCTTGTGCGTTTACTAAAGTGCTTGCAAAGAATAAGCTTGCTGCGATGAGGGTTAATACTTTCATGATTGTGTGTTTTTTAATTTTTTGTTTTTGTTAAATTGTTATTTTGCTCTCTTGGAGGACAAAGTTCAAACCAAGGTTTAATCCATCCCCAAAAAGTTTTTTATTCTGCTAATTTTTCAGGCAATTCTTCAAGCTTTAGCATCTTCTTTAATGCACCCAAATCTTCTTCCATATCCACATCAATAAGCTCTGGCATTAGGAAGTGTTTTTTGCCTGTGGCATTAATTGTTTTTAAAGCATGCTCTAAAGAAGTGGCAGTTTCATAAGTTGTTTCTGCAAAAAAATCGGGGTTATATTTGTTCATGCCTAGCAAATAAAATCCGCCATCATTGGTGGGGCCTACCACAAAATCATTGGAGTCTAATAATTTGAAAGCGCGGTCAATTAATGAGTCACTCATCTTGGGGCAATCCGGCATTATCATTAAAACCTTTTTGAATCCCTCATCAAAAACTTGTGTGAAAGCGGTGTTCATTTTCTCACCAAGGTGCTCTCCTTTTTGTAATTCTTTTTGATAGGCAGATGCCGGCCAAATATCTTTGGTGGGGATAAATTCATCGTAGTAAAGGAATTTATCAGCATCCAATTCGTAGGTAATTTCCATGGTGTGGTCAAGCAAATGCTGATACACTTTTAGGGCATTAAGGTCTCCAATACTTTTTGCCAGGCGGGTTTTAACCTTGCCTAAAGCAGGGTTTTTAATGAAGATAAGGAGGGCGTTTCTCATGTGCGATTTTTATATATTTATTTATTTCTCACCGAAAGTAGAAGTAATTGCTGAAATAAAGTGAGTTTTGTGGAATAATATTATTCACAAAATTTATTAACGGTAATGTGGCAGGCAAAATTGCGTGATGGGTTTAATTTTTTTTTAAGGCTTTCACCAAGGCGAACTCTTAATGGTGCAAAGATATTTAGTAGTTATTTTATTTCCAGAATTACTAAAAACCCAAAGCTTTGGGGGATGCCGATTGCCATCTCTATAGAGCCAACTACCTCTTGCAATTTGCGTTGCCCTGAGTGCCCAAGTGGGCTGCGTTCTTTCACCCGTGCTACGGGGATGTTGCAATTGCCTTTATTCAAAAAGGTGATTGATGAAATAGCACCTACCTCACCTTATCTTATTTTATATTTTCAGGGAGAGCCTTACCTCAACAAAAATTTCTTTGATTTTGTGAGCTATGCAGAGGGCAAAAAAATGTATGTAGCTACTAGCACCAACGCACATTATATGAATGATGAAAATGCAAGAAAAACGGTGGAGTCTGGCTTAAGCCGCCTCATCATTTCTATTGATGGCACAACGCAGGACACCTACGAATCTTACCGTGTTGGTGGTAATTTGGATAAGGTAATTGAGGGCACTAAAAATATTATTAAGTGGAGGAAGAAACTAAAATCTTCAACACCACATATCATCTTTCAATACTTAGTAGTTAAGCCAAATGAACATCAGATTGATGATGTGGTAAGGATTGGGAAAGAGCTTGGTGTGGATGAAGTGCGTTTTAAAACTGCCCAGATTTATGACTTTGAAAATGGCAGCGATTTGATGCCCACTATTGATAAATACAGCCGTTATAAAAAGAATGCTGATGGTAAATTTTCACTTAAAAATAATCTCTTTAACCATTGCTGGAAGATGTGGCACTCTTGCGTATTTACTTGGGATGGCAAAGTAGTACCATGCTGTTTTGATAAGGATGCCAGCCACCCAATGGGGAGCATTGAGGAGGTAGGTTTTAAAACTATTTGGCAAGGTGATAAATACAAAAATTTCCGAAGGGCTTTACTTACTTCCCGCACTGAAATTGACATCTGCCAGAATTGTACTGAGGGCACTAAGATTTGGGCTTAGTTTACTAAAACTAAAATCCATTTGGGTCCATCATCCCGGCTTGGAAAAGGAGGTAAGCAACCTTACCTGTAGTATCAAACTTTAATTTTATGCAATGAGTTTTTTGTTTGCCCCCCTGTACATTTCTGTAACAATAATTTATTGCGTGCACAG
>JAPLCZ010000074.1 GCA_026391915.1 Bacteroidota bacterium
AACTAATGAAGAGTTTTTTCTTAAAGTTGCGGGAATAGAAATCATTTTGCACCCAGCTTCAGAAATAGCAAAATGGTTAACCCAAGGTTAAGCAAAATTGTGAGTGCAGATTTTAAGAAAGGGAATATCATGGCGCAATAAATTAGCAGGCTAATGCTTGCCGCTAAGGCAATATAATTCCCGATTGGGTTATTGGTTTTTAGGAGGTAATAACAAAGTATTTGCACCACCCCACAAGTGATGAGTATGTGCCCATCCATCAGTAATCGCAAGAGGTTGCGGTCATACTTTTTACCATGCTCTGAGAGGAGGATAAAAACATCATGCAAAATCCCATTTACCAAAGCCCAACCGCCAATGCAGAGAGTAATGATGGGGAGGTAGCTGAGTAGTTTCTCCATAAAAACTATTTGGTAATTATTACTTTTTGTACGCTAATAGCTTCCTGATTTTCCAGCGTAATTTGGTAAACTCCCGCACTAAGGTTGGTAGTATTTATTTGGATAATTGAATTGGATTCTGAGGCAGAAATATTTTGAGTAATTACCTGCCTACCCATCATATCCGTAACAAAAAGATGGAATGCTTTATTGGGTTTTCCTTTTATCAAAATATTAAAATAGCTATGTGCTGGGTTTGGGAAAATCATTACTTCTGTTAGAGAAATTTTATTCTCAATAATTCCATTTTTATAGGTGGACGTAGCACTATCCAGCAAACCTTGGCTAAGGTTATAATAGCTACCGCTGGCAGTGGTTTGCAGGTTTATAGCCCTCACCAAATAATAGTTTTTGCCAAGGGGTGGGTTGATATCAGTATAAATAGAATCTGTAATTATGTTTGCATTTATCAAACTAAAACCTTTATCCAAACTTGAGGAACGGTAAACATTATAGCCCATCACTTTTTCTTTGGCGGCACTCCATTTTAAGGTTGCTTTAAAAGAGTTTTTTGTGGTATCAGAGATTATGGTTGCGGTAAGATTTGATGGAGGCGAAACAGTGTGAATGTGCAAACTTGGGTCACCCATTAAAGCTGAATTTCTTAAACCCCCATAAACTGAATTTGGATGGCGGTAATAAGTGGTCATATCACTCATGCTAATTCTGGCGCAGTAGCCAAGGTTTTCACCCAAACCCAGTTGGTGCATTATCCAATGAGGCCTGCCACTCCAGCAATTGCTAAGGGTAGTTCCCTTACCTGCCAACGGGGCACGCAGGAAATTATTGTAGCTATCCCAATCGCCAAAATAAGAACCGAAGCTCATCATAAAAGGCACTTGAATGGAGTCAGCCGCAAAACTATCAGTCGTTCCAACCCCACTACATCCTTGGTACCAACCACCACCGCAAACGTATCCCATTAAATAAGATTTCCTATCTGCATTGCTAAAGAAATCCACCTCATCAATATTGCTGTCACCAACTATTGGGGCTATACTTCTAAAGCCGGAAGAGGCAAAAGATTCACCACTAAAATAGCCGAAATTATCATCTATTATAGCCCTATCGCGTAAGTCTGTAGGTATAACCTTTCTATGGCGGAAGTTGTGGTCTTTATCCAGATACCGTTTGATGAGATTGGTTTCACTCAACCCAAAAGCAGGGAGGTCATTCATATCAACTCTTCCCACTTGTAAATCCAGATAATGAGGAATAACATCATCATCAAAATTGCCATCGCCGGGTATGTTCCACTGGCGTTTGTTAGGGGATGAAGTATCCGTAACCGTATTATCACTCCAAGTGCCATACATATCACCATAATAGGAATCGGAAGGCCAACCACCTTTATGGTCAGGGTGTCCATCCACCTGATAACTGCCGGAATATGGCACGGCAATATGCCCCAAAATAAATACGGCTTTCACATTATCAGAGTCATTAAAATAATCTGATTTAACAACAGATTTTACATAAGGAACTTTTGCAGTTCTTGGTATATCATGGCGGATAACATTCCATCCATCCCCTAATAAATCGCCCTCCAATCTTTTCACTTCTTTGAGGGATGAAAAACTATCATCAACCAATAAAATAATTTTGCCTTTCCAACTCATTGCATTGGCTTTTATACCTGCTGTTACATAGCCAAAATGCACCCCATCCCTCCTTACTCTATACTCATAAACTTCACCCGGCTTTATCGCGGTATCCGTCCATGTAAGGAAGCCTGAACCGGAGTATGAAGACTTATTAGGCCACTTAATATCATCCTTTTTTTTTCTATGAATTACATAAAAGTCAGAAGCAGTATATTGTTTCCAGCTTAATGTTATTCCCTTTGGGCTCTCAGAAACTTTTACCGAAATCCGCACACAGGCATCCTTAGGAGTTTGCGCCCAAAGTGAGAAAAATGAAAGAAATGAAACAGTAATCAGATAAATTATTTTCCTTTGCATAATGTTAGATAGTTTTGAAATCCATTACAATCTTACGATGAATAGTTTTTTAGTTTAGCACAATCAAAAAAAAATAATAAAATATGAAAGTAAAACACCTACACTTTTTTGCCACTATAATGTTGGCAATGTTTCTATCTATCAGTGCTAATGCACAAGCCCCCGTTAACTATAGTGATGTGGGGGTAATAGTGGATATGAATGACTCTAACTCCACCCATATTGCCAGATATTTCCAAAAGAAAAGGAATATACCTGAGACCAATATGCTTTATTATGATGACGTGGATTTAGACAATATTAGCGGTGCGGATTTCCAACGCATACGCGGTAAGATTGAAGCTATGATTATTAAACGCGGGCTTACCAATAAACTCAACTATTTAGTAACAACTTTGGGTGTACCATATACCGTTACCCGTGTTGGGCAATGCGATTTGAATGCGCCCAAATACTTCAATAACAAAAGTATTATGAGTGATAGCTGCAGTAGTTTTGATTCGGAAATTGGGTTGATACTTGGTGGGCAAAAAACAAGAATTGGTAAAGCCGATGCCCTCTATGTAAAAAGTGCTGGTGATACCCAAATATCAACACACCCCTACTATAATGAGCCAGTGCATTTCTCTAAAAAAGTGCATGATATGTATTTGGTAACAAGGCTCACTGGTTTTGATACTACAGAGGTTTATAAACTGATAGACCGCAGCGGGCCCAACATTGTGTTGGATAAATCCAAATATGCAATTTTGTTTGATGATCAATACAAAAATATTTCATTCCCTACCGGTAATTATCTATCCGGTGAAATGCGTACTGCAAGAGACCTACTCACCAAACGCGGATGGAATGTGGTGTTTGATTCTATTTTAGCAAATTGGGTGGATAGCCAAACTAACCTTGCAGGATATACCTCTTGGGGCACAGGAGACCAAACAGGTAAATACCAAAAAGGAATACCTTATAACACTTATGTGCCGGGGGCTTTATCCAACACTTATTTTTCTTATGCAGGCAAAAGCCAACAGAATACTAAAAATGGGTACTCATTGGCTACAGAACAAATAAAAGAGGGTGCATGTGGTAGCTTCGGTAATACCCTTGAGCCCTTCTCTTTTGCTATGGCAATCAGTTCTTATTTATGGGATAAATACACTGATACCACTGTGGATACCCGCTATAATCTGGCAGAAAGTTATTGGGGTTCTATTGCCTCCGTTTCTTGGTTTGGTAGTGTGATGGGTGACCCAAAAACTTCTATTATCTCTCATTTCCCATCCTGCCCATCACCTACCTTAGATACCATTACAGTATTTATTAAAGGAGGCAAACCAGTAACTATATCTGCCAAAAACACCATGCAAGGCTGGAGGAATTGGTTTAAAGGTGATAGCACTTCATTAAAAGCTACCAAAAAACCTTATGACAATAACAACCCCAACTGGCGCAGTGCGGGCAATGATTTGGTAATTAAAGACACCGCCCTTGGCACTTATACCTACACCTTCGTAAATCAGAATATTGCTTGTGCCTCCATGCGCCAAATTACTTTTAAAGTAGTTAAAGTTACAGATATTTATGAAACCCATTCCCTCACCAATCTTAATATTTACCCTAACCCTACTGATGGAAATTTCTTTATTAGTTTAGAGAATGCAAAACCACAAAACGTATTGGTAGAGGTGAAAGATATGCTTGGCAGAAATGTATATACCCAACTATACCCCAATGCCGAAAAGCTGAATGAGAATATCCGCCTGCAAAATGCAAAACAGGGTATCTATATCATCAGCATAATAAGTGGTGGTGATAGACAAATAAAAATGCTTGAGGTGAAGTAAAGATAGCCTCACCCCAACCCCTCTCCAAAGGAGAGGGGCAACAAAAAGCCCGGTTGAAAGACTGGGCTTTTTGTTTTACTTAGATGCCTTTGGTATTTTTCAATTGCATAAAATTACACCCAACGGTGCGGTTTGCTGCAACCGATTGCATAGATAGATGCCCAACAGTGCAGTTTGTTGCAACCGATTGCATAGATAGATACCCAACGGTGCAGTTTGTTGCAACCGATTGCATAGATAGATGCCCAACGGTGCAGTTTGTTGCAACCGATTGCATAGATAGATGCCCAACGGTGCGGTTTGCTGCAACCGATTGCATAGATAGACGCCCAACGGTGCGGTTTGCTGCAGCGGATTGTGTATAATGACCTCCAACGGTGCAGTTGGAAGAAGCCAACTATATGTAATGAGGTCAAATGACGCGTATGGTAAATACCAACGATATCATTTGATACCCACGCGCATTTTTGGCATTTACCAATTAGGCAAACCAGGAGAGAGAGGTTGATAATCTACTTTAGGGATTATTGTCTTGATTTCTATATGCTGGGTTCTCTCTTTCCTTGAAAATAATTATTCCTACTAAAAACCAATATTGACATTTCACATTATCTTTGTTCTACAAACCTCTTAACCTTAATGATTATGAAAACACTCTACACACCAATTTTCAAGATTTCTTTTGTTCTTTTTCTGCTTTTGAATTTAAGTATTCAGCTACAGGCAGCCCCCCTCTCTGGCACTTATACCATAAACCCAAATGGTAGTGGTAGCAGAAATGTAAAAACATTTAATGATGCCGTACAACTCCTAAAAGATAGTGGAGTAAATGGTGCTGTAGTATTTAATGTGGCAGATGGGAAGTATAGTGAGCAGTTTGAGATTATAGATATTAATGGCGCCTCAGCTACCAATAATATTACGTTCCAAAGTGCATCTAATGATAGCACTAAAGCAGTAGTTGATTTTAAAAGTTTTGGTGGGAGTAGCAACTATACCCTCTTTCTTAACCGCTGCAAATACTTTAATTTTAACAGACTTACTTTTCTACGTTCTGATGCTGTAAACTCAAAAGAAGGAAGAGTGATACAGATATTTGGAAGTACTAATATCGGGTTTAATGGGTGTAGGTTTTTGGGGATAAAAACGCTAACTACTAGTAATACTGAAGTCATTCGTTGTATTGCAGGATTACCCTTAAATAAGAATATAAATTTTCAAAACAACATTATCCGCAAAGGAATATTCAGTGTGTATTGGATGCAAAAGGACTCTGTAACCTTAGACTCCAATATAGCCTTTTTAGAGAACACAATTGATAGCTCATATCGCTATTGTTGTGATTTTAGATTTATAATCAAATTGAATTTTATTGGGAATACTGTTAATTCAATTTCAGGCATAGGGCCTACAATTGATATGTACCAGATATTTTCCAAATGCTTGCTTTCTGGTAATAGAATTTTTTCTAAAGCTACGGGGGCAGGGATGAATTTAAATAGGTGTGATGGTTTAACTGATTCTATTCTTGTTACCAATAACATGATTAGCACCGAGGCTAGTTATACATTTGTTTCTCAACAATCTTATAATTTACACATTTATTACAATAGTTTTTATTCGCTGCATGGACAAGGGGCATCAACTGCATATATCACTAATTCAAAAGGAAGCACAGCAAAAACTTATTTTAAAAATAACATCTGTCAAACTGATTCAGGATATTCTATTGACAATCAAAATGGAATTACACAGTCTAACTATAACAATCTTTTTACATATGGTAAATACCTTGTAAGAGTTAATGGTAATGGCTATTTGACTCTAACAGCTTATAAATTTGGTGCAGGGATGGATTTAAATTCTGTATCTTATAAACCTAGGTTCATCTCAAGTACAAACTTGCATTTAAATCCAAATCCAAATAATATTAAGCTCCGAAGAGGCACTCCAATTTCATTTGTTGCTACTGATATTGATGGTCAAATAAGAGATAAGTTTTCTCCAACTATTGGTGCAGATGAAATGGATGAGAAAAAACCTATTTCATCAATTGCTGGTAGATTATTTATTGACTATAATGATAACGGAAAATTAGACTCTAACGAGTATAAAATGCCAAGAAGAGCAGTAAAAGTTACTGGTGATAGTCTCTTGGGCACTGATTATAGTTTTACAGATGACAGTGGTAATTACTTTGAGTATATTGATACAGGTAAATTCACTTTGTCTGCTCTTCATCCTAAGGGTATAAAAAAGATTAATCCTGCAAGCAATACAATCTCAATTAAAGATGCATCTACACATATAATAAATCAGGATTTTGGTTTAGTCCCTTCTTCAACTTTTACAGATTTAAGTATACATATTACACCCTATTGGCCGTTTGGCAGACCAGGCAGTAACTCAGTTTGTACAATTACCGCTATTAATAACTCATTGTTTACAGGCACTAAAATAGTAAGCATAAACCTTAGAACTCTCAAGAATCTAAGCATTGATTCTGCCTCTATTGCATACACCAAAACTGGTGATAGTATTATTTCAATTACGTTTGGCACTTTTCTACCCATGGAAACAAAAGAAATTAGATTGTATGTAAAAACGAAGACCTCTGCCAAAATTGGAGAATCGGTAATTTTAGTGGGGTCTATTGTACCAACAGAAAATGATTCTAATATAGATGATAATAAAGATTCTATTAATCGTAAGGTAAGAAACTCAGAAGACCCTAATGACAAAGCAGTTTCTGATTCCACGCGGAATGTTACTAATAAAAAGCCACTCACCTATACAGTCCGTTTCCAAAATACAGGTAATGATGTAGCCTATGATGTAATTGTAAAAGATAAATTAGATGTCAGCCTCAACCCTGAAAGTTTTAGCATGATTACCACATCTCACCCATGCAAATACAAAATAGTAAATAAAGAATTGGTAGTAACATTCAGCGATATAAACCTGCCGGATAGTCACACTAATGAACCTAAAAGTCATGGGCTTTTTAAGTATCAGATTACACCATACAATATTAGCAATGGCACAAAAATCAACAACACAGCCTATATCTATTTTGATTATAATTCGGCGGTAGTTACCAATACTGTAAGCACATTATTCTTAAACACAGGCATTGAAGAAAGTGTTTTATCAGGTAATAATAATATCCATCTTTACCCTAACCCTACCACCTCAATAACCACTTTACAAGTTAATAATCTGCCGCAAACCAATACCACAATTAGTCTTGAAGATATATTGGGCAGGCAACTCATGCAACTCAACCAAATCCCAAATACAGAAGGCAAACTCATTAAAGAAATTGATGTTTCTGCATTGCCAAAAGGGATGTATTTTATCTCAGTAATCAATGAAGAGATGAGGGTGGTGAGTAAGT
>JAPLCZ010000275.1 GCA_026391915.1 Bacteroidota bacterium
AATACCTACTCATGGACTTCTTCTCCAACTGGATTTACTTCTACCAGTTCTAACCCAACGGTTACCCCAACTACCACTACAACTTATACTTTAACAGAGACGATTACTGCAACGGGATGCCTTAAATCCAATACAGTAACCGTAATAGTAAATCCATTGCCTTCGGTAAATGCAGGTGTAGATAAATCCATTTGTACAGGAGGAAGTACCACTATAGGAACTGCATCTACATCAGGATTTACTTATGCGTGGACTTCATCACCATCTGGTTTTACCTCTACAGTAGCTAACCCATCAGTAAGCCCAACCACCACTACAACCTATTATCTTACACAAACCAATACAACTACTACCTGCAACAAAGCAGATACAGTTGTAATTACGGTAAATCCATTACCATCAGCCAATGCAGGTGCAGCAAAAACAATATGTAATGGACAATCTACTTCCATTGGTTCAACAGCAGTAGTTGGCAATACCTACTCATGGACTTCTTCTCCTAGTGGATTTACCTCTACCGATGCTAACCCAACAGTAAACCCAAGTACTACTACCACTTATACTTTAATAGAGACGATTACTGCTACAACTTGTACGAAAACAAATACAGTTGTGATTACTGTAACGGCTTTGCCTGCTAAACCCACGGCTTCAAGTAATAGTCCTTTATGTGTAGGTGCAACTTTAAACCTTGCTGCTTCTACAGTTACTGGTGCAACTTATAATTGGACAGGGCCAAATAGTTTTAGCTCTACATTACAAAACCCAACTATTGGTTCTGTAACTGCTATCCATGCGGGCAAGTATTATGTGTACGCAACCTTAAGTAGTTGTTTAGGACCAAAAGACTCCACTAGCATTATTATTAATCCGTTACCCGCAGTTAATGCAGGGATAGACCAATCCATTTGTACAGGGGGAAGTACTACTATAGGAACTGCCTCTGCAGTTGGATTTACTTATACATGGACTTCATCTCCTTCCGGGTTTAGTTCTACAGTAGCTAACCCATCAGTAAGCCCAACTACTACTACAACTTATTATCTTACTCAAACTAATACAACTACTACCTGCAACAAAGCAGATACAGTTGTAATTACGGTAAATCCATTACCAGCCGCTAATGCAGGTACAGCAAAAACAATATGTAATGGACAATCTACTTCAATTGGTTCAACAGCGGTAGCAGGTAATACCTACTCATGGACTTCTTCTCCAACTGGATTTACTTCTACCAGTTCTAACCCAACGGTTACCCCAACTACCACTACAACTTATACTTTAACAGAGACGATTACTGCAACGGGATGTACAAAATCTAATACAGTAACAGTAACTGTTAACCCGTTGCCAGCAGCTAATTCAGGTTCAAATATCTCAATATGTAATGGACAGGCAACTTCAATAGGTTCAACAGCAGTTAGTGGTAATACTTACTCATGGACATCATCACCGTCAGGTTTTACATCAACAATAAGTAACCCGACGGTATCTCCAGCCACCTCTACTACTTATACTTTGACAGAGACGATAACTGCAACAGGATGCCTTAAATCCAATTCGGTGACCGTTACTGTAAATCCATTACCTGCTGCCAATGTAGGATCAAATGATTCTATTTGTTACGGAAAGTCTATTACAATTGGTTCAACAGCAGTAGTTGGTAATACCTACTCATGGACATCATCACCAAGTGGATTTAGTTCTACAGTAGCTAACCCGACAGTAAGCCCAACTACAACTACTACGTTTACTTTAATGGAAATAATAACTGCTACCGGATGTACCAAATCGAATTCTGTAACAATTAAAGTTAATCCATTTTTAAGTGTTTCAATGCGCCCTAGCAAATTCATTTGTTATGGTGCAAGCACAATCATAAAAGGATCTGGTAGTGGCGGAAGTGGTGGCTTCACTTATAGTTGGTCTCCAACAACAGCCTTATCAACTCCAACTAATGATAGTACAACCGCTAATCCTACCTCCACAACTGTATATACTTTAACTGTAAAAGATGCAAAAGGGTGTACCGTTACAGGAAATGCTACGGTTACTGTAAATCCTAAGTTGACTGTAAAAGCAGATACATCAAAAATAATTTGTAAAGGTGGAAGTACAACTTTAGTTGCCACACCAACTGGAGGTACATCAGGGTATACTTATTTGTGGATACCCTCCACAGGTCTAAGCTCTACATCTATTAATAAACCCATAGCAAAACCTATAGTAACTACTACCTATAAAATAATGCTTACAGACACTATGTTGTGTACTGCAAAAGATTCTGTTTTAATTACAGTGTTACCTCCTGTTGCTGCCAACTCAATAATAAAAGGACAATATATCTGTTATAACACCTCTGCAAATATAACAGGTTCTACCCCTACAGGAGGTAACGGAAGTTATACTTATCAGTGGCAGGATAGCATATCTGGTGGTTCATGGAATAACATATCAGGAGCTACATCACAAAGCTATACTGCTACAGGATTAATAAAAACTACTTATTACAGAAGGATAGTATCATCAGGAGCTTGTACTGGGAAGCAATTATCTTTATCAAATTTTGATACAATAACAGTAAATCCTAAATTGAATGCCTATACTAAAGCAGCCTTGAAGTATATTTGTTATAACACTTCAACAACATTAATAGATTCAAGTTATGGCGGTACTGGAACTATCACTTTTAGTTGGACTTCTTCTCCATCAGGTTTTACAAGTTCTATAAAAAATCCATCAACAGGGAATCTTACCTCTACAACTCGTTTTTATTTAAAGGTTACTGATTCAAAAGGGTGTACAGACACAACTAGTATTTTGATAAAGGTAAATCCAAAATTGATTGCCGCAATAACCTCAACAAAGTATATTTGTTATAATACATCAACAATTCTTGATGCAAGTGGAAGCAATGGTGGAACTACACCATATGGATATACTTGGAGCTCTAATCCTACAGGGTTTAGTTCTACTTTACAAAAACCTTCTTCGGGAAATCTAAAAGCAAATACTAGATTTTATCTGACACTTACAGATGCCAAAGGCTGCACAGATACCATCAGTATTTTTATTAAGGTAAATCTACAAATGTTTGCAAAAGCAACAGCGTTGGATACTGTATTATGTTATGATCATTCAACGACTTTAGCAGCTGCTTGCAAAGGAGGTGTAGGAAATTATTCTTATGCATGGAGTTCAACCCCCTCAGGTTTTACAAGCTCCTTCCAAAAGGTTTCATCTGGTAATCTTCCCTCTTCAATAAGATTTAATTTGAAGGTCACTGATTCGTTAGGATGTACTGATACAGCAGGAGTATTTATCAAAGTAAATCCTTTGCCAATAGTAAAAGCAGGTAAGGATATTAATGTTTGTATTAATGATTCTGTAAGTATCCTAAGTGGGTATTCTCCGCTTAAAGGATATTGGCGTGGCACAGGAATTATTGATTCTGTAAAAGGTATTTTTAAACCTTCCAAGGTTGGGGTAGGTAGTTATCAAATGATTTATTATTTTCAGGATCCCGTCACCAAATGTGAGAATACGGATACTATGTTTATTAATGTAAGGCCTCTACCTGTAATTGGTTTTACCAATGACACCTTGAGGTGCAAATTTGATAGTGTTGCTTTTACAAATATAACAACTGGTGCAGTTACCTACATCTGGAAATTTGGTGATGGAGATTCATCAATTTTGAAAAGTCCAAACCATCAATACAAAGCAAAAGGGAATTATAAAATCACTTTAATAGCTTCTTCGTTTTATGGTTGTAAGGACACAACTTTTGGCATTATTAGAATTGCAGAAATACCTTTAGCTTCTTTTAGTAAAATACTTGATTCAGGTTGTGCCCCTTTAGTTGATTCCTTCATCAATAAAAGTACAGGTGAAATTCAAAAATATCTTTGGGATTTCGGGAATACAATAACAAGTAATTTAAAGAATCCAACTTTCAAACAAAGTAACCTTATAGATTCAATTTATTATATCAAGCTCACTGTTTCTAATTTCTGTGGGGCAAACACTTTTACGGATTCAGTAAAAGTGAAACCAAAACCAATAGCAGATTTTGTTTTAAGTCAGGATAGTGGGTGTTCTCCTTTAAATATCGCGTTCTATAATTTGAGTAAAGGAATCTCAAAATTGTTCTTCTGGGACTTAGGAAATGGTAAAACCACCACCCGTAAATTCCCTTTCAATCAAACCTATTTGGCTGATACTACTGATACAGTTTATCATATTACATTGAGGGTTAAGAATGCATGTGGTACAGATTCTTTTAAAAGAGATTTATTAGTACACCCTCAAAGTGCTTTTGCTAATTTTAAAGTTAATACAAGTGCAGGATGTGACCCATTAACAATTAGTATTACAAATTACTCAAGAGGCAATACTTTCTTAAGTTGGAACTTTGGTGATGGCAATGTTTCCTCTGCCCAAAATCCTAAACATACTTATACAGCTGCAGGAAAATATAATCTAACCCAATATGTAAATAATGGTTGCAGCTATGACACCATGAACCAAGTAATAAGTGTCTATGCAAAGCCCTACGTTTATTGGCAACCAAACAGTCATCAGGGTTGTACTAATACCCTTATTAATTTCAGCAATCAATCAACGAATACTTCTAATGTAATTTGGGACTTTGGTGATGGCGATACATCTATTTTATTTTCCCCTTCACATCAATACAAAAAAGCAGGTAGGTATTTAGTTAAACTCACAGGAATTTCTAATGCATATTCATGCAATGGTTATTACTCTGACAGCATCATCATAGACGCTATACCTAACACAAAAATCATCCTTGATACTTTTACTGGATGCCAACCATTGGATGTTAAAATTCTAAATACTCCACAATCCTATACTTACTATAGTTGGAATTTTGGAGATGGAAATACCTCTGCTTTATCAAATCCTACCCACACATATAAAGATTCTGGCAATTATCAAATTACTCTTTTTGCACAAAATATTTATGGGTGTAAGGATACTGGGAAAACTAAAGTCTATATATTCCCTAAACCAACTTCTGGATTCACAATGAGTAAATATAAATCCTGTGATTTACCAACGCAGGTTGACTTTATTAATCAATCAAAAAATGCAAATAGTTTTGTTTGGTATTTTCAAAATCATGGTACTTCATTCCTTAACAATCCTACAATTATTTATGATACACCGGGTGTTTATACAAACCTTTTGGTAAGTTCAAATTCATTTGGATGCAATGATACTTCTTCTCAAAAGTTTGTGCTTTATCATAAACCAAAACCTGACTTTTCAATGCTAAATAATAAAGGATGTGTTCCGTTAACTGTCAGGTTTTTTAATACATCAGCCTACGCAGATTCATTCCATTATTCATTTGGAGACGGTCTTTTTTCGGATTCTGCAAATAATATCCATACCTATTACATCCCAGGTGTTTATACCGTTAATTTAAAGGTTAAAGAAGATGGTATATGCCCAGATTCTACTACCAAAAAATCAGTTGTAATAGTTTACAATAAACCAGATGCAGGCTTTACTTATGCTATTAATTATTGTGATGATAATCTGCATTTTGAATCTTTAACTTCTGGTGATGTAGTTAATTGTAGTTGGGATTTTGGAGATGGAGAACATGATAATACCAATTGCAATCCCATTCACAATTACTTCTATGATGGAAAATATACTGTCTCTCAAACTGTAGTAAATAAGTACGGTTGTGAGGATACTACTTCAAGGAAAATTGATGTTATAAATGACCATGTTGTTATTAGAATTCCTAATGTTTTCACTCCTAAGAATAATGATACAATTAACAATACTTTTCAAGTTGTATGTAGTAATGTAGAGCCCTTCATAAAGCATATCAATAAATTTAACATGAAAATTTATAGCCGTTGGGGTGAATTAGTTTTTGAGTCCTCAGATATCACCAAAGGCTGGGATGGAACATTTCAAGGGCGGGATGCCCAAGAAGGTGTATATATCTACCTCATAACTACAGATTGTGAGAATAAGAAATATCTAAAAGGGAATGTTAGTCTATTAAGGTAGGCACTATAAACACCTAATCAAATGAATACTGAAAAGCTCTCCTCAGCCTTTTTCAAAATCCAAAACGAAGTAGAATTGGAAGATTACCAAAAAGTAATTTGCAATAATATTATATCTCATCAAAACACTTTAACTCCTGACAGAATCAATGATATTCTATCAGAATACAATGTTCAAAAATTAGTAGCAAAAAAAGGATTATTAAATTTAATTCTTCAGTATATCAATATCGCACTAGAGGACAATATTCTAACACATAAAGAGAGGCGGAATATTGAATTATTAAAGATGTGGTTTAGTATTAAAGAGAGTGATTTTTGGCAGTATACATATTCAGACATAGAAAACATAATTACTTATCAATTAAAGCGGATTTATCTTGATGATTACATTACAGAAGAAGAGGCTCTTTTCAAAGTTGACTTACAAGATATTTTTGATCTTAGTTTTGACCAAATGAATGACCTTGTTAAGAATGAAGCAATTACCTCATTAAAGCATGGTGCAGATGCCTTAGACTTAGATTGTTATTTTACTCCAAAAGAGTACTTCAGAATAAAATCAAGTACTTAATCCCCACCCAAATCAGTTGTAAACTGCCCGTTAAGGCTTCCAAGAAACATTCTTGAAAGAACAGGGTTCGGACAAAGGAAAAGTAGATACTCCCCCGAAGTGTTGGGATTATAAGATACCTCACAACATACTAAGTTGATTAGTACAAATGCCCTTCGCATCCAGCGTGAGGGATTACTCATCTTCTAATTTTATTTTAAAAGAAATCGTGAGAACGCTTCGCTAAGTTGTAACGAAAATCCTTTTTTTGCGCATCGGGGTTTTAGTGGGTAAGCAAAAAAGATTGTAGTGATAGCCCGACCCCCGCCATAGCGGGGGGACACGCCCAAATTTTCTCTCTTATTTTCACCTCTTCGCCCCCTAACTTTGCGCTAAATTTTAGCTATAAATGCCAAAGGATATTTCATTAAAAAGTGTATTGATAATAGGTAGCGGGCCCATTGTAATTGGGCAAGCGTGTGAGTTTGATTATTCAGGTTCTCAGGCATCGCGTTCCATGCGTGAGGAGGGGATTGAGGTGGTGCTGATAAACTCTAACCCTGCCACCATCATGACGGATAAAGTTACAGCAGACCATATTTATTTGTTGCCACTAAATGTGGACTCTCTCCGCATTATTTTAAAGAAACATAAGATTGATGCTGTGATGCCAACCATGGGTGGGCAAACTGCCCTAAACCTCTGCAAAGAGGCGGAAGAAATTGGGCTGTGGGAGGAGTTTAATGTCCGCATTATAGGGGTGGATATTGCAGCTATTGACCGCACAGAAAACCGCGAACTCTTCAGGCAATTGATGGTGGAGATTGGCGTGGGAGTTCCTAAATCTTTTGTGGCGTCTTCCTTTTTGGAGGGGAAAAATATGGCGCAGAAAATTGGGTATCCTTTAGTGATTCGCCCTTCGTTTACTTTGGGTGGCAGTGGCGGAAGTTTCGTACATACTAAAGAAGAGTTTGAGGCTGCTTTGCAACGCGGTTTGCAGGCATCACCCATCCATGAGGTTTTGATAGAAGAAGCTGTGATTGGCTGGAAAGAATATGAGTTGGAATTATTGCGTGATTGCAATGATAATATCGCCATCATTTGTACCATAGAAAACCTTGACCCTATGGGAATACATACTGGGGATTCTATCACCATAGCACCCGCAATGACGCTAAGTGATGTTGCCTACCAACGCATGAGGGATATGGCAAAACTGATGATGAATTCGCTTGGGCATTTTGCCGGAGGCTGCAATGTGCAGTTTGCGCTGAACCCAGTGAACGATGATATTGTAGCTATTGAAATTAACCCACGGGTTTCAAGGTCATCAGCATTGGCATCCAAAGCAACAGGGTATCCTATTGCCAAGATAGCCGCCAAGCTTGCCATAGGTTATAGTCTGGATGAATTGAAAAACCCTGTTACCAAGACTACTTCAGCGTATTTTGAACCTGCGCTGGATTATGTGGTAGTTAAAATACCGCGTTGGAACTTTGATAAATTCCCCGGTGCTGATATAAAACTTGGGTTGCAGATGAAGTCAGTTGGGGAGGTGATGGCAATAGGCAGAACCTTTACCGAGGCATTGCAGAAGGCATGTCAATCATTAGAATTAAAACGCAGCGGGCTTGGTGCAGATGGACATGAGTCCAGAAACATTGAGGAGATAATGCACAGCCTTGAGCATCCATCTTGGGATAGAATTTTCCATGTAAAAGATGCCATGAGTTTGGGCGTGCCAATGAAGAGTATTCAGGATGCTACGAGGATAGATAAATGGTATTTAAATCAAATACAAAAACTGGTTTTATTGGAGGGTGAGTTGCGCAGATTTAAACTCAATAACACCCCAAAAGATTTATTGATAGAGATGAAACAAAACGGCTTTTCTGATGTGCAGATTGCATGGATTTTAGGCTGTACTGAAGATGAAGTTTATGACCGCCGCACAGAGTTGGACATCCGCCGCACTTACAAAATGGTAGATACTTGCTCTGCGGAATTTCCTTCCCCCACCCCATACTTTTATTCCACTTTTGATGATGAAAATGAATCCATAGTTTCGGATAAAAAGAAGGTAATTATTTTGGGTGCCGGCCCTAACCGAATAGGGCAAGGGATAGAGTTTGATTACTGCTGTGTGCATGGTGTTTTGGCAGCCAAAGAAGTTGGCTTTGATGCCATCATGATTAACTGCAATCCTGAAACTGTCTCCACAGATTTTGACATCTCTGATAAGCTATATTTTGAGCCAGTATTCTGGGAGCACCTCAGAGAAATAATTGAACTTGAAAAACCCGAAGGCGTAATAGTGCAATTGGGCGGGCAAACTGCTTTAAAGCTTGCAGAAAAACTTCATAAATATGGTATCAAAATCCTCGGCACTTCTTACGACAATATGGATATTGCTGAGGATAGGGGCAGGTTCTCTGATACCCTCAAAGAACTCGGTATTCCTTACCCTGATTACGGTGTTGCAAACAATGCTGATGAAGCAATTGTAGAGGCGAATAAAGTTGGCTATCCTGTTTTGGTGCGCCCCTCTTATGTATTGGGTGGGCAGGGTATGCGAATTGTAATTAACGATGAAGAACTAGAGCATTGGGTAGTAAAACTATTGCGTGATATTCCTGAAAATAGAATCTTGATAGACCACTTCCTTGACCGCGCCGAAGAAGCAGAAGCAGATTGCATTTGTGATGGCGAAAACGTAGAGATTATGGGCATTATGGAACATATAGAGCCTGCCGGAATTCATAGCGGAGATTCATTCGCAGTGCTGCCTCCTTATAACTTCTCTCAAAGCGTAATTGACCAGATTACAGCACACACCAAAAAGATTGCTTTAGCCCTCAATATCCGCGGACTGATGAATGTGCAGTTTGCTGTAAAAAATGAAATTGTATATGTGATAGAAGCCAACCCACGTGCTTCCCGTTCCATGCCGTTTATCTGCAAAGCATTTGATGCACCTTATCTTAATTATGCCGCCAAGGTAATTTTAGGAACTCATAAACTTAAGGACTTTGAAATCAAACCCCGAATCCACGGCTTTGCTATTAAAGAGCCTGTTTTTTCTTTTGAAAAATTCCAAGGAGTGAGCAAAGAATTAGGTCCTGAAATGAAATCTACAGGGGAGGCAATTCGTTTTATAGAAGACACTAACGACCCCTACTTCCGCCATTTGTATAACCAAAAATCAATGTTCTTAAGTAAGTAAAAAACATGTACCGCCTCTTAGTATATCTCTTCTTCTTTTATCTCATTTATACTTTTTTTAAGAATGTAATTGCACCCATTTTTAGGGGATACAACAGGCAACAAAATAATCCACCCAACGCCTATCAAGACCAATCCCCCCAAACTGAAAAACCCAAAGACAAAAAGGATGATGATGGTGAGTATATTGATTATACGGAGGTGAAGTAGAGGGAGGAAGGGTTGGTTCAGATTATCCAGAATAGATATTCCCAATGAAATCCATCTTCCCTAAAATTATTTACATTTCAATGCTTGCATTTGCATTCATTAGCAGTACCCCAGCTAGTCAGGATTTAATTAATCCTGTCTTTTTATTATGAGCATTTGTAATGCGGCTATTTTTCCCCCAACCCACATCAGTTATAAACTGCCTGTCAAACCTTCCAAGAAACATTCTTGAAAGAGCAAAGCCCTGAAGGGGCGTAATATATCAACATGGGGTGAAGCCCTATGGTTTAGCCATCTTCCCTCTAACTGGTTAAACACATCTAAGACACAGCCCTCCCTATCTTTGCTATCCATAAACTTAGAATAAATTAGCTGCAAAAATGAAATCCTTACCCATTAAAATTATTTATATTTCAATGCTTGCATTTGCATTTGGTAGCAGTGGTAATCAAAGGCAGGTATTGCCAGATTTCTCCTTAAAATTAATAGCAGAAAACCTTGAAGGTCCAGTTGGGATGGGTGTAGCAAATGATGGTAGCAATCGCCTCTTTATTATTGAACAGAAAGGCAGTATCCGCATCATTAAAAATGGTAAATTATTACCAACGCCTTTCTTGGATATAAGCAAGAAAACAGACCATGGCAATTTCTTTTATTCAGAAAAAGGATTGCTGGGTATTGCCTTCCATCCTAAGTACAAAACCAATGGGAAGTTTTATATCTTTTACTCCACCTCCACAAGCACAAAAAAGATGGATAATAAAAGTGTAATTGCAGAATATACTGTTGCCGTTCCATCCGCAGATGTGGCGGGCAATACTTCAAGAATACTCTTAGAAATAGACGAACCAGAATTTAACCATAATGGTGGTTGCCTTGCCTTTGGTGCTGATGGCTTTTTATATATTGGGG
>JAPLCZ010000306.1 GCA_026391915.1 Bacteroidota bacterium
TTTGTTGGTAATTTAAGTAGACCGAAAAAGTTATTTCCAAATTTTTTTCTGAGCTATGAAGGGCTCAAAAAAATTTAGAATAACTTTTTCTACTTACACACTTTGAGGGATAGTACCTTGCCGTAGCACATTCAAACCCTACTGATGGAGTTTTTAACCCTCCTAACCACTATTCCAATACTCATGATAGGATTTTGGGGTTTACTGACCAATAGGGTAGGGGTACTGATGGGTATTTTAATAGTCTGAACCGCTGATTGAAGTGATTTAATGATGTTTTTGATGTTCCTAAGAGGGTTAAAAAGTCTTTTTGTTTCTATCCTTTTTCATCCGACCATCATTGCCATCAGCGGTTCAGACTAAAAAACCTTTTTTGGAGATACAGAGAAAGGGGGTAAGGATGGATGCGGGACAAATTTTTTTGTACTTTTGTAAAACGTAAAAGCGAAAATTATGAGCACTTCAGAAATAAAAGTAGAAATACAAAAGGTATTGGATAATATCCCTGAAAGCATATTAAAAGATATTCTTAGCTATTTAAAAGAACTGCAAGGCAAAGATAAAAGCCATGTGGAAAATGTTACCCACCTCAGGCAAATTTTAGAGGAGGATACGGAATTGCTTAAAAAATTAGCTTTATAACTTGATGGATAATTATCCCCATTAAAATTGCATTTACCCCAACCCCCTAAAGGGGGCTTTAACCTCTCTTAGCCTTGAAATTTTATCAGGGCAGAAGTCCCCTTTAGGGGATTTAGGGGTGTTTACTTCCATCCTTTTTCACCCCACCATCATTGCCATCAGCGGCAAAGTCCCGACACTTCGGGGTTCAGACTAAAAAACCTTTTTTGGAGATAGAGAGAAAGGAGGTAAGTTTGGGGGATGGAGGCTTAATTAGTTTTGCCTAATTCTCCAAAGTTATGAAAGTTGAAAAGTCAAGTTTTAATTATAATTATCCATTTCAGGTTTGGATAGGGAGTATTGTTATTGGCTCCTTTCTTCTTATAGTTCTTACCTTATTTAAGGATGGTAATAACACAGACATTTTATATGGTATTTCTTGGCTTGGATTCTACTTACTTTTATTTGGGTTTCTCTTTTCAAGCCCTGTTTTTTTTATTTCATGGGTTTTATTTATGAGTATATCAAATATGAAAATTTCAACCTTGAATTTAAAAATCATCTCATTTTTTATTGCAATTACAGGAATGATAATAACAATGTACTTCTTTGAGGAGAGAGATATACAGCGGTTATATTATGATTTAGAGATGCTATTATCCTATTCAATTGGAATAATCTTTTGCTGCTTTTATTTTAAAGCTAAGAAGCCAGTGTCTAAAATGACATCAATTATTGAGGAGTGATTGATTTTCATAATCTTCATCACCACCCAATTCCCCCACCCCAAAACCAGATAAAGATTTGTCGTAGCAGGATTGACTTCCCCCCCTCCAAATCCTTTTTGCATGAAATGTAAATAGAGTATATCTTTGCAGGCTTAAAGTAAAAAGCAGTTCATAAAACAGAACAAGAATGATTTTAACACCAGAAAGCAAAAAAGAAATTTTTACACAGTACGGCGGCAGTGCCACCAACACGGGTGAAGCAGAGAGCCAAATTGCCTTATTCAGCCATCGTATTACCCACCTTACAGGGCATCTTAAAACTAACCGTAAGGATTTTAATACCCAACGCAGCCTTTTAAAGCTAGTTGGTAAAAGACGTAAATTACTTACACATCTTATCAAGGTAGATGTAGTCCGATACAGGGAGATTATCCAGAAACTCGGCATAAGAAAATAATTAATAAAAAGTAAGAAAAGGCGGTTAGTTACTTAATCGCCTTTTTATTTTATACATACCCAATCTCAATACAATTTCCCAATGATTAAACCAGAAGTTATATCCCAAACTATCACCTTGCCGGATGGCAGAAACGTGATAATAGAAACCGGCAAGCTTGCCAAAATGGCTAATGGAGCCGTTACAGTGCGCCTTGATGATACCATCTTGCTTGCTACTGTAGTTGCCAATAAAGTCCCTAAACCCGGCGTTGATTTTATGCCACTTACCGTGGATTACCAAGAGAGTTTTGCCTCTACAGGCAGGTTCCCCGGTGGCTTTTTTAAGAGAGAAAGAAATTTATCAGAATATGAAGTGCTTATCTGCCGTTTGGTAGATAGAGCCTTGCGCCCTTTGTTCCCTGATGATTTCCATTGTGATACTCAAATCATGATTTCATTGATTTCATCTGACCAAAAAAATATCCCTGATTGCTTGGCGGGCTTAGCAGCTTCTGCGGCTCTCTCCATTTCTGATATTCCTTTTGGCGGACCTATCTCTGAGGTGAGAGTAGCCAAAGTGGATGGCGCATTATCCGTTAATCCTACTTTTGAAATGCAGGAAAAAGCAACCTTAGATATTATTGTTTCCGGCTCAATACATGATATAAACATGGTAGAGGGTGAGATGAAAGAATGTAGCGAAGCAGAGATGTTAGAGGCTATAAAATTGGCTCACGAGGTGATAAAAACCCAGTGCCAGGCACAATTGGATTTGGTGGCTAAATGTGGCAAACCAAAATTTGCTTTTGACCCTGAGCCAGAGAATGAAGAAATCAAAAACAAAATCACTGAACTTTTTGCCAAGAGTATATTTGACATTGCCATGAGTGGTGTTGGTAAAAGCGAAAGGTCAGAGGCTTTTGAAGCATTGATAAAAGGGTATATGGAAGCACTACCAGAAGATACCAGTGATGAAGATAAAGCCCTTGCTAAAAAGTATTTTTCTAAACTAAAGAAATCAGAAGTGCGCAGGATGATATTGGATGAACGCCGCCGCCTTGATGGAAGAAAGATGGATGAAGTGAGAGGCATTTGGTGTGAGGTGGATGTGCTACCAACAGTGCATGGTTCTGCCCTTTTCCAACGTGGGGAAACACAGGCGCTGGCTACAGTTACTTTAGGAACTAAGCTTGATGAACAGATTATTGATAGCGCTATTCATCAGGGTACTAATAGATTTTTATTGCATTATAATTTCCCCGGATTTTCTACAGGAGAAGTAAAACCTAAAAGAGCCCCTGCCCGCAGAGAAGTAGGACACGCCAATCTTGCTATGCGTGCTATCAAACCCGTATTGCCAGATGCAGAAGTGAACCCTTATACAGTAAGAGTTGTGTCTGATGTGTTGGAATCTAATGGTTCTTCCTCCATGGCTACAGTTTGTGCAGGTACATTGGCTCTGCTGGATGCAGGTGTGAAATTGTTAAAGCCTGTATCAGGTATTGCTATGGGATTAATCTCTGGAGAGAATGGCAAATATGCTATCCTTTCTGATATCTTAGGTGATGAAGACCACCTAGGTGATATGGATTTTAAAGTAACAGGTACTGCTGATGGCATCACTGCTTGCCAAATGGATTTAAAGGTTGATGGACTTTCTTACCAAGTTTTGGAAGAGGCTTTAGAGCAAGCAAAACAAGGCAGATTGCATATCCTTGGAATCATGAATTCTGTGCAGCCCGCTGCAAGAGAAGATTACAAACCATTTGTACCAAGATTAGAAAAATTAATTATTGATAAAGAATTCATCGGGGCAGTAATTGGCTCAGGAGGAAAAGTAATACAAGGCATACAAAGAGAAACCGGTGCTACTATTTCTATTGAAGAGGTGGATGGTAAAGGAATCATTGAAATATCATCTCCTGATAAGGAATCTATTGATAAAGCAATGGCTTGGATTATAGGAATTGTTACCCCGCCAGAAGTAGGAAAAACCTATGAAGGCAAAGTAGTTTCCTTACAAGCTTTTGGTGCATTTGTAGAATTTTTACCGGGTAAAGAAGGACTATTACATATCTCAGAAATAAGCTACCAACGCATTGATAGCATGGAAGGCGTATTAAATCCGGGTGATATTGTGCAGGTAAAACTTCTTGAGATTGATGAAAGGTCAGGCAAATTCCGCCTATCTATGAAAGCACTGTTACCAGTGCCAGAAGGATACGTAGAACCCGTAAGGAGAGAAAGAGAATCAAGTGGCGGCGGCTATGATAGGGATAGAAGAGGTGGAGGCGGTGACCGCAGAGGCGGCGGCGGTGGAGATAGAGGTGGCAGAGGCAGATACTAAAAATACATTTTCACTATGGGATTCCTTTTAGCACCTTCAATCCTTTCTGCTGAGTTTACCGAATTGGGCAATGCCATCCGCATGATTAACCAATCAGAGGCTGATTGGATACATGTGGATGTGATGGACGGCGTATTTGTACCAAATATCACTATTGGAATCCCTGTTGTAAAAAGCATTAAAAAGATTGCTGAAAAACCCCTTGATGTGCACCTCATGATTGTGCACCCTGAGAAATATATTACTGATTTTAAAGAAGCAGGGGCGGATATTCTCACCGTGCAATATGAAGCCTGTGACCACCTGCACCGCGTAGTGCACATGATTAAAGAAGCAGGGATGAAAGCTGGTGTTGCCATTAATCCGCATACTCCTGTAAACTCCTTAAAAGATATTATAGGTGATTTGGATATGGTACTGCTGATGTCAGTGAATCCCGGGTTTGGTGGACAGAAATTTATTGAACATTCTTACCAAAAAATTCGTGAGTTGAAGAACCTCATCAGCTTTGCACAAGCCAAAACGCTGATAGAAATTGATGGCGGTGTAAGCCTCAGTAATGCTGCACAATTGGCAGAGGTAGGTGCTGATATT
>JAPLCZ010000044.1 GCA_026391915.1 Bacteroidota bacterium
ATGTCATCATAATAAATTGCTTTGTGATGCCTATTGCAAGTTACTTGTTGCCACTCAACATACTTTAAGTTTTGGGCATTCCCATTCAATCCAACCAAAAGAAAAATTAGTAATACCTTTTTCATTCAATAGCAAAGCTAATTATTTATTCTTCTCCACCCCTTTAAAAAACACCTCTGCCTTAGATTTTCCTATGAGTTCTGCCATCTCTTCTTGCGAGGCAGCTTTGGCTTTGGTGAGAGATTTAAAATGTGTCAATATTTTCTGAATGGTTTTTTCTCCAATGCCCGGGATGGCATCCATGCTGGTGGTGAGGGTAGTTTTTACCCGCTTATTTCTGTGGGCAGTAATTCCATAGCGGTGTGCCTCATCTCTTATTCTTTGTATAAGTTTCAACGTCTGGCTGCGTTTGTTGATGGATAGCGGTAAAGCATCATGGGGTTTATAGATTTCCTCTAACCGTTTTGCAATGCTGATGATGGAAACTTTATCCTCAATACCTAAAAGTTTTAGGCTATTGATGGCTGATGAAAGTTGTCCTTTGCCCCCATCAATAATGATGAGTTGGGGGAGGGGCGTTTCTTCTTCCAACATCCTTTTGTAGCGGCGCAGTACCGCCTCTTCCATAGTAGCAAAATCATCTGGCCCAACCACAGTTTTTACATTGAAGTATCTATAATCTTTTTTGCTGGGCACTCCGTTTTTAAACACCACAATACTGCTGATGGGGTTAGTGCCTTGCAGGTTAGAGTTATCAAAACACTCAATATGGTAGGGTGGGGCAGGGAGGTTTAAATCTGCCTGCACCTCTTGCAGCAAACCAAAATTCCTGCGCTTATCTTTATTGATTTCCGTAGCCAACATCTTACTCTCAAAATACGAAAAAGCATTTTTAAGTGATAGCTCAATCAGCTTCTTTTTATCCCCAATCTTGGGCACATGAAACTCCAGATTTTCATCCACAATATCCAACTCAAAGGGTACAATAATCTCCCTGCTTAAACTCTTATACCGCAGCCTGAGTTCCGCAATGGCAAGCTCCAGAATCTCTGCATCCGTTTCATCCAATCGCTTGGTGTATTCAATGGTATCTGTAGTGATAATGGAGCCATTTATCACCTTCATATAATTAACAAACGCCACCTTTTCATTGGCATAAATACTAAACACATCCACATTGTGTATGGCAGGGTTTACCACCATACTCTTAGCCTGATAATGCTCTAATGACTCCAATTTTTCTTTGGTGTTTTGGGCGTTTTCAAAATCCAGTTTCTCCGCAAAAGCCTCCATTTCGGCAGTGAGGTGGCGCACCACCACATTGGTATCTCCCTTTAAAATATTACGGATATTGGTAATAGTAGCAGCATAATTTTCTTCTGTTTGATGCGCCTCGCAAGGGCCGTTGCAAAGCTTGATGTGGTAATCCAGGCAGACTTTAAATTTATGAGCTTCTATATTTTCTTTGCTGAGGAGGAGGTTACAACTCCGCAACGGAAATATCTTTCTTAGGAACTCCAACATCACCCGCATTTGCGTGCCGTTGGAGTACGGCCCATAATATTCCGACCCATCTTTTATAGGATTCCGCACCGAAAAAACCCTTGGGAATCTTTCTTTTTTTATGCAGATAAACGGATAGGATTTCCCATCCTTTAAACTCACATTATACCGTGGCTGATACTTTTTAATGAGGCTATTCTCCAGCAGCAGCGCATCATATTCTGTGTGCACAATAGTGTACTCAATCCTATGGATTAAAGACACCATCAACCTAATGCGATTGTTGTGGTTGGCAGACTCCATAAAGTAGGAGTTCACCCGCTTCTTCAGGTTCTTTGCCTTGCCAACATATAGTATTTTACCCCCCTCATCAAAATAGCGGTAAACCCCCGGTGCATCAGGTAGGTTGCGGATTTGGTTGGGCAGAAGTTTAAGGTTCAAAGTTTAATGTTTAAAGACACTATCCCATAAAGTGTGTAAGTAGAAGAATATGGTTATATTTTTAGTTTCATTCTTTCTTCAAAAATAATGATAAATTGGTTAAAAATAATTCCCCAGTCTTTTATCTGCTGTGTCCATTTTTTAGAGACCTCC
>JAPLCZ010000230.1 GCA_026391915.1 Bacteroidota bacterium
TAACTTTTTCTACTTACACACTTTGAGGGATAGTACCCTCATATTATCAAATTATCACCTCCAAAAAAATTGGGTTTGAATAGTGCATGCCTCTTAACTTCGTGTATTATTTCAAAACGTATTTCAATACAATCAAGAACACAAATTACTTAACATGAACACAATTATTACAGGCAAAAGACTAATGCTTTGGGCAGCATTAGTAACAATCTTCACAACTAACATTTTTGCGCAAGCGCCTACATCAGCAATTAAAAACCAAAACGCTGCGGAATACAACCTCATTTACCTCCCAGAAAACTATGCTGCTGCTAAAGGTGGCGTGTACTTCGTCCACTTTATTGTGGGAGATAGGAGGGTAGTTGAGAGGGTGGTGATGGTGAGGTAGAGAAATATTTTTATAAAAATTAAAATCAGAACAATGAAAACAATAATCTTAATTTTCCTTACATGCTTGGTTAGATTCACTACTTTAATTGCTTCGCCAATGAGTGGAATTTATACAATAAATCCTTCTGGCAGTGGAACTAAAAATTTTACATCTTTTACATCTGCAGTAAAAATGCTAAATGATAGTGGAGTGAATGGAGCTGTGTTTTTTAATATTACTGATGGATACTACAATGAGCAGATTGAGATAAGCAAAATATCCGGTGCATCAGCTTCTAACACCATTACCTTTCAAAGCCAAAGCAAGGACAGCACTAAGGTAATTCTTGACTGGAAGAAAACCGGCTCCTAATCAGGGAAAAATTTCACCCTTCGACTGAAAGGTGCTATTTATTTTACTTTTAAACAGATGACAATTTCCAGGACTAAATCATCTTCTAATCAAAATTATGCAATGGTATTACAGATTGACAGCAGTTCAGGACATAACTATTTTTTAAATAATATAATACACGGAATAAAGGGAGTAGCTTTCTCTGTCAATAAAAGCGACGTGATATACTCCGGTACTGATATAGATTCATATAATGTTTTTGACAATAATATAATCCGTTGTGGAGATTATGGGATATACTGGTCTGGTACAAGTACCAGTGGTACAGAAAAAGCAAATAAGTTTACCCGTAATTTAATTGACAGTTTTTGTTCAGGCAATAGATTTTATTATCAGAACCAATTTATATTTTCTGATAATATTATTAAATCAAATAATAATACTGGAACTGCATTATATATATCATATATTTTTAATAGAAGCTTTATAACAGGTAATAAACTATATACAGGTGGAGATGCAAACGGGTTATATATATCCTATTGCGATGGCATTAAGGACAGTATTTATATTGCTAATAATATGATTTCAAATAAAAGTAAAAGTTCTTTTCCCGTGTATGCTTATAGTTCCAATAAATTGAATATTTACTTCAACAGTTTTCTCTACACAGGAACCAGTTCATCAGGTTACTCCGCAATAATTTCTAATATCATTTCTTCTAATCCACAAAACAGATTTTACAACAATATATGTCATAATAGTTCGGGTGGTTATGTAATTTCTTCTTATTACGGGATTACTACTTCAGATTATAACGACTATTATACTTCTGGTACAAAAATCGGCTATTGGAACGCGACAGTTTGCAATACCCTTTCAGATTGGAAGAGCACCTCGGGGCAGGATAAAAATTCTATTACCATAGACCCTTCTTTTTACTCTTCAGCTGATTTACATGTCAAGAAATTATTACTTCGTAAAGCAAAATATTTAGCCACAGTCACCAAAGACATTGATGGTGATAACCGCAGTAAAACCACCCCTAACATTGGCGCAGATGAATTCGTCCCTTTGTCAAACGATGCTGGTGTGTACAGCATAGACAGTCCTGTACAAGGTTTCTGTGCCGGAAAGAAAGCAGTTTATGCTACTTTGTTTAATAATGGCTCAAATGCGATTACCTCTGTTACAGTAAAATGGATGGTAAATGGCACTTCTCAAACACCTTATGTATATTCAGGAAATATTGTTTCAGGCGGTACTGTTAAAGTAAAATTAGACACTTTTAATTTTACTTCCTCTAAAACTGTAATTTTAAAAGTATTTACCTCATCACCTAACGGCACAACAGACTCCGATAATTCAAATGATACATTAAACACATCATTATATTTTATTAGCAAAGGGTCATTTACTATAGGTGGCATATCGCCGGACTTCAACACCTTTTCAAATGCTATTAATTATCTCAACAAACAAGGTGTATGCGGTGCAGTTACTTTTAATATAAGAGATGGGTACTACAATGAACAAATCGAAATCGGAAGCATTAAGGGAGCCTCTGCATCTAATACTATTACTTTTCAAAGCCAGAGTAAAGATAGTACTAAAGTAACTCTTGACTGGAAAAATACAGGTGCACCTTTTACAAAAAACTATACATTGCATATGAAAGGTGCAACTTATACCACTTTTAAGCATATAACCATTTCTAGAACAAAATCGGCAACCAATTTTGATTACATGCGTGTAGTACAAATTGATTCTGGTTGCGGATACAATATTTTTTTAAATAATAGATTATACTGTACTATTTTAAGCAGCACAGGTAATTACAGCGAAGTAATTTTGGCATCTAACGGGATAGATTCTTATAATGTATTTGATAATAATATTATCCTTGGAGGTGGTAATAGTATAAGATGGGCCGGAAGTTCCAGCAGCTCTACCGAAAGGTCCAATAAGTTTACACACAACCTTATTGACAGCTCTTATTTTGGTAGTATATTTTTTTATCAGGATGAGTTGGTGTTTTCTGAAAACGTGGTTAAGAACATTGTAAATGGTAGCGGACTTTATTTATATTATATATTTAACAAAAGTATTATTAGCAAAAATAAAATTTATGTAACGGGGAATAACAATGGTTTAGGTTTTTTCTATTGTAACGGTTTAAAAGACAGTATATGTGTATTTAATAATATGATTTCTTCTAAGGACAGTAATTTATATCCTATTTCTTTTTACTATTCAAGTAACATGAATATTTATTTCAATAGTTTACTTAATGCCGGAATTAATAATGTAACAACCTGTGCAGAATTTTTTTATAAATCATCAGCTACACCCAATACAAGATTCTATAATAATATTTGTCAGAATAACGGGAAAGGAAATGCTATAGAATCCTATTACGGGTTAACCTCTTCTGATTATAATAACCTATATACATCAGGAACTGAATTTGGCTACTGGAATGGAACAAAATGTATTACTTTTTCTGATTGGAAGACTACTTCGGGGCAGGATAAGAACTCTCTCTCAATCCATTTGTTTTACCCATCGCGAAATGATCTGCATACCAAGAATATATCACTTCGTAAAGGAAAATATATATTAACTGTACCTAAAGATATTGATGGTGAAGCACGGGATACTTCCTCGCCGTATATTGGTGCAGATGAATATTTCCCTTCTAAGGTTGATGCAAGCGTTGATTCTATATTTTATTTGCAATATGGAACTACATGCGGGGACTCGAATACAACTATCACTGTAAGAGTAGTAAACAATGGCACATCCAGCCTTAGCAATATCCCTATAAAAATGCTTGTCAACTCTAAGCTTATTGCAACAGATACGTTAATGGGTTCTCTGGCTGCTTATACCGATTCACTTTTTACATTTAAAACCAAGATAAACACATTTGCCTCCGGTACTTTAGATATAGCTTTACTTACAGATGTTACCGGAGATGGAGATCAAAGTAACGACACTATTAAACGTACTTATAAATTCATTACTCCCTCTACCATTTCATTTACAAAAGGCGTTTTTAATTGCTCACCTGGTAAATATAAGTTAGTTGCTACAGCTACATCATCTGCCGATACTATTTATTGGTTTAATTCCGGTTTAACATATGTTGCAACTGGTGATACTCTGAAAACTCCTTTTTTATCATCACCTACAGTGTATTATGCACAGGCAGGCGCTAAAAGATATAACCCTGGTCTCAAAAACTATAAATCCACCGGCGGGTTCTATTCGACTACTACATATAACTACGGAACCGTGTTTGATGCTATTAAAAATTTCTATCTTGAGTCTGTAAATGTGTATTATACAGGTAGCGGACAAATAACAGTTAATCTTATAGATAAATCAGGGAAATTGATTGCATACAAAACAATTTCAGTAACCAAGACATCATCTTTTAAATCGATAACAATTCCACTGAATTTCTATATTCTGGCAGATACTGGATATATTATTCATACATACGGCTCTACTGTATCCACTATGTATTTTAGCACAGGGGCATCTTATCCCTATTATGCAGGCAATCTTATGAAAATTACAGGTTCTAATTATGCCACAGGTAGTACTAACTATTTTTATACTTATAACTGGGTTGTGACCAACACTAATAGAAACTGCCCTTCTTCAATGAGAATGGTGAAAGCTGATGTGGCAGGATTAAAAGCATCTTTTTACTATAAAGCTAATTGCAGCAATAATTCGGTAACCCTTTATGATACTTCAGTACTCGGAGGTTCACAATATGCTAGCAGAAAATGGGATTTTGGTGATGGAGGAAAAGATACAGCAAAAAATCCTTTACATTCTTACTCCGGTAGTGGGCCTTTTAAAGTAACACTTATTATTACCACTAAAGCCGGTTGCCTCGACAGCATTAGTTATAATATTAGTTTTGGCAAGGCTCCCGTGCCTTCCTTTACGGACAGTTCTTCCTGCTTAAAAAACCCGGTATTTTTCAAAGACTCCTCTGTGATTAATGGAATTAGTGCTACCTATTTATGGAGTTTTGGCGATGGCAAAACAGATACATTGCAGAATCCTTCGCATACTTATGCATCTTCTGGTAGCCAAACTGTTTCTTTGACGATTACCAACAATCAAGGTTGCAGCGCTGTAAAATCTAAAATGATATATGTAGATGCAAACCCTAATGCTTCATTTATTAAAACTGCTCACTCTGTTAATACATATACTTTTACTCCTGCTGATACTGGTTACTCCAGTTACTTCTGGGATTTTGGAGATAGTACCTCTTCTACCTCTGTAAGTTCTACACATTCGTATACCACCCTAGGGAAATTTACTGTAAAACTGAAAGTGGACAACGGCAAGGGTTGCAGTGATTCATCTAATGTTTCTATATCTGTAATTACAGGATTAATAAGCATCATAGAAAACAATTTCACTGCGAGTATCTTCCCAAATCCTTTCTCAGAATCCACCAATATCCACTACGCCATCACACAAAGAAATCATGTAAAAATTTACATAACTGATGTACTTGGCAGAACAGTTTGCACCTTAACGGATGCAAACCAAAGTGCTGGAGAATACTCTTTAGACTTGCCATGTTTTGAAAACGTGGCAAGTCTGGGTATGGCAGTAGGCGGCGTGTACTTCGTTCACTTTATTGTTGGCGATAGGAGAGTAGTAGAGAGGGTGGTAATGGCGAGGTAAACAGAAACTTTTTACTCATGCCTTAAAGATTCAATAGGGTCTTGCATGGCAGCTTTGCGGGCTGGTGCAATCCCGAAAATAATCCCTGTGGCAACTGCCACACAAAAACTAATGATAATACTCATGGGCGTAATAATAGTGAATATATTGTTGAGTTTACTGATAGATTTTGCTGTTGCTACTCCAATGATAATCCCGGCAATACCACCCATTACGCTAATCAATATTGCCTCTGAAAGGAACTGATAGACTACATCTTTCTTGGTAGCTCCAAGTGCCAGACGAATCCCAATTTCTTTTAACCTCTCCATCACAGAAACCAGCATAATATTCATGATGCCAATTCCACCTACCAACAAAGAAATTCCTGCAATAAAACCAAGGGTATAACTAAAAGTTTTCTTAGTACTTTCTTGTTGCCGCAGTTGGTCTTGTGGTATGTTGATTTCAAAATCTGTAACACCCGTGTGCCTCCTTTTCAGTATGGCACTTATTACTTCAGCCGCCGCAGGTAGGTTCTCTGCTTCATCCACTTGCACTATTAATTTATCTATTTGGTTATAGCCTTTGTCTTCCTCTGGCGTTGGGGTTTCTTCGTCGTCATTGTTTTGGTTAAAGGTGTGTTTGGTAATTAAAGAACGATTTTTAACCCGCAACAAATGTGTAGTAATGGGGATGAAAATATCCATATTATTATCTCTAATTCCCAACTCTGTTGCAATTGATTTTGTTACGTTTCTATCTTCCAAAATCCCCACTACAGTAAACCACGTATTGCCGCATTTTATCTTTCTACCAATTGGGGCATCGCTGCTAAAAAATTTAGTTTGCACCCCTTTGCCAATCACACAAACAGGGGTGGCGTTTTGTAATTGGTATTCATCAAAAATCTTCCCCTCAATCAGTTTAATATTATAGATGGAAAAGTATGGGATAGAAACCCCAACCAAATGGGTTCTTGCACCAATGCCTTTGCGCAAAGAGAACTTCTCAACATCCACCTCTGCACTCACATTAATAATATTTGGGATGACGGAATGGATAGCTTCTCCATCCGCAATACAGAGCCCAAGAGAGCCTTCTTTCTTCTCCTTTTTTCCGGATTGTTTGTCTTCCTTTTTCTGGTTATTATTTTCCTTTGGCTTTTGCTTAATGATGATATTATTTGAGCCTACTAGTTTTATTTGAGTAAGAATTTCCTGCTCTGTACCCCGCCCTATTGCAAGCATAGTTATTACACTTGCTACCCCGAAAATAATCCCAAGGGCAGTGAGGATGGTGCGTAGTTTATTATGCAGCAATGCCTCTAACGCTATCCTTAAATTAAATAAAAACCTTTGCATTACTCTGTTGGGTTAATCAATATAAAACATCATATCGTCAGAGCCTTTATCACTTTTCTTTTTGGGTTTATCCGGCACTTTTACCCGCTTTGGCTTTTTAGGTTTCTGGCTTGGTGATAGGAAAACCATCTTTAATTTATCAGCATCCGCTGGGGTATTTAGGTAAACTATTTCATTCTTTTTTAAACCCACCTGAATCCATGCATCATCACTGCCTGCGCCACCTACTACTACTTCTTGTTTGATAATTGAGCCGCCATCATCTTTAAAAACATAATTCAAAGTATCGCTGCCATGCAATGCATCCAAAGGTATATGTACCGCATTTTTTACAGTTTGAATGATGATGGTACTACTTGTAGTCATAGCAGGCCGGAGGAGGGTATCTTGTTCTTCAAGTTGAATCATCACTTCAAAAACCTTAGCGTCATTATTAGGTAATTGCTCACCAATATTGGCAACCGAAGTTACTTTGCCATGATATTTTTTATCAGGGAAGGCATCCACCCCAATCACTACAGCTTGCCCCATTTTAACTTTGCTGATGTCCACTTCGTTTACATAAGTTTGGGTTACCATTACTGATAAATCAGGCAGGGTGGCTACCGTTGGGTCCCATGCACCAATGCTACTTCCTACTTTCAGTTTTTGTCCGTTCCAGTTCTTTTTATAAATCAGCATTCCGCTTTTTGGTGCATTGATAACGAACTCGTCAAGCAGCTTACTCATCTGGTCATATTTACTTTTTTGTTGAGAAAGAGTGGCTGCAATTTCCTGCATTTTTGCCTGAGTTTGTTGGGTTTTAAGAATATAGTTTTTTTGTTCCTGTGCCCAAGTTCTCTTTGCTTTTTCTACTTCAATCTCCGCTTGCCTTATAGTTGCAGGAGGCTCATATTTACTTTGTTTTAAGATGAGTTCCTTTTCCTCCACACCAAATTTAAGGTTCAGTAATTCATCTCTTAGTTTCCGCAATTCCAATGTGGTATCCAACCTTGTTTGCGTGTATTGAGATTCTATTTTGCTGAGCTCAGTATTTAAATCTTTTAGTTTATTACTGATTTCACTGCGGTCAAGGGTGGCTACATAATCCCCTTCCTTCACCACAGTTCCTTCTGCAATAAGGTCTGTTATTTTTACATTCCAAACTCCGGCTTGCCGTAAGCCAGCAGGACCTTTTATGTCTTCAGAATTCAATGCTTGTAATTCACCCGTTGTGGTTACTGCAATTTGAAATTCACCTTGCTTTACGGGAACCTTTAGCAAAGTATCTTTTTTAACAGCTTTAGTTTTCAGAATATAAAATGCTGTAGCAAGAATAAGGATTCCTCCTGCGGCAAGTAATAGTTTTCGTGTTGTAGTCATATTGATAAATGAATGCAGTTTTCAAAGGTAGTAAATACCTTTTTGAAAACTAAACTCTTTTAAAACAAGCAGCCCCGAACTAAAGTTCGGGGCTGCTGAAAAATTTATGTATTGAGGGTTGGTTACCTTGCTATGGTTACCGTACCACGTTTAACGCCAGATTTATCACCTTTTGTTTTTCCAATTAAATCAAAATGGATTATCCAATAATAGGTTCCAGATGGGCACTCAACACCGGTATTATTTACCTGTCCGTTCCAGTCTTTTGATTTATCATCACCAGCAAAAACCTTTTCACCCCAGCGGTTATAGATTTCAATATTATAGGTTTTTTCACCTACAACTTTAGGGTCAAATACATCATTTTGTCCATCACCATTAGGAGTCATAATATTCCATGGTTGGAAATCAGTAATGCATCTTACGAATTTACTTATAGTATCCTCGCATCCAGATTCGGTAATTGCCTTAAGTTTAATTTGGAAACGGAATTCCTTTTTGTCTTTACTATTATCAATTGGCACTTCGCTTTCAAACTGATGCTTAACCACATTAGTGTCATTTACAGTAATGGTGTTGGTAGCTGTTTGGCTGATGTACGTCCACTGATAGCGAACGCAGTCTGGGCAACTATCTTGTGATTTATTCTTGAAGTAGAATTCACAATGGTCAGCACCCGTTATTGAGTCAACAATAAAGTCTGCATGTGCTGATTCAACCAATACTTGGCGTGTAATAATTGAATCGCCGCAATGAAGAGTTTTGCCTCTTAAGAGTACTGTATATACACCGGGTTTAGTATAAATATGTGCAACAGAATCTTTGGCAGTTATAGATGGGCTACCATCTCCCATATCCCAAGTAAAGCTTTCGTAAACAGTACGGCTCTTAGTAAATGCTTTAAGTTTTACTGGCTCACCAGGACAAACTGCTGTATCTCCTTTCATGCTAAATACATCCCTTCTATAAACTGTTATATTGATTACAGTATCACTAGCATGTGGCCATGTGGCAGAGCATAATTGCTTGGTACCTGTATGTAGATTAAAGATAGAATCGGACTGAGTGAGGTATAGTGGGAACACACTACTATCTAAGTTTTTCGCACTATCCTTAGGATCTAGATGGGTATAAGTTAGGTAAACAAAGCTATCAGTACTTACAGTATTTTGGCTGGTTCCATCACTCTTATTCCATAGATAGCTGGCGGTTTTATTTAACTCATGATTACGCACTTTAAGTGTGAATGGTAAACAACCTTTGTAATCTCCTACAACATTAAATTTAGGATGTGGTCCTGCTACTATCAGATATTTTTTACGGAGAAGAGAATCATTGCAACTACGCAACGTGGTTATCTTAGCAAACATATCAAAAGTGTCATTACGGGTATAAGTAAATGCCAAGGTATCTGCCTGCAATGAGGTTCTTGTTATGTTTGGTCTACCATCACCTTGGTTCCAAACCCAAGTAGTAATGCTATCAAAAATAATTACAGTATCTTTAATACAAGGTACATTTTTCTTCTTAATAACATCATAGCAGCTGCCTATATATTTGTCTTTATATGCAAATACATTCTTACGCTTTTTAGGGAATTGATAAGTACCAACTCCTAATGAGATATCAGTGCTATCAATAATAGTTACCAGTACAGGTGCACAATAGTTAATGGTATCGCGTAGGTATTTAACGCTAAACTTAGGTTGTACTTTAATTATTTTAACAAAGTTTTTGCGTTGGGTATGTACCACACAACCATTACTATCTGTGGTAATCATCCTTACTGTATAAACACCGGGTTGCTTATAGGTATGTGCTACATGCAAGCCTGTGGCAAGAGGGGAGCCATCTCCAAAATCCCATCTAACAGGCTCTTCACGTCTGTAATTTTTTCCTAATTTCCAGTTACGGTCAATGCTCTTTCTTACAGAGTCGGGCCAGAAAATAGGAATAGAATCAAACCTATCCCAAGGGTTAAAAGGAATTACAGAACCCGAAACTGGGTTTGTACTATTCTCCCAAATACCAGATCTTGGCTGGTTTAATCCATCATAAAGAATGGCAGTGTTCACAGGGTCTAAACTAAAGTACCTAACAGTACCATTAAAATGTACGGTGCTATTTAAGCAACTTACAGAGTCAGGAGAAGTGAAGAATGCAAGGTGACCATTAATAATTCTATAGTCCACTTGGTTTACTGTACATCCATCAATATTTCCCTCACTAATAGAGAGCTTATAAACACCAGGATAGGGTAGTTTAAAGTGTACAGTATCATGTCCGTTTGCTTTGCCTTTGGTGTAATGGTCATCCCATTTAGGGTCACTAAGGTCAAGGATAAGGATACTATCTTTTATAGCCACTGGCTTCTTAGCTGTAAAAATTGTAATAGGATACTGGCAACTAAAATCTAAAGCTTGTGCTCTAGCATCCTTAGGGTCAATAGTGGCAGAGCCAGTTTTGTTTAAAGAAATAATCTCTGCCTTAGTTAGGTATAATGAGTTGCCAAATAAAGGTAAGTTTTGGCTGGTAGCCTTCCCTGTGGTAGGGTCTATATAATCATACTTAAAGTACACAGTATCACCACCACCAAATTTTGGTATGTAAACAATATCTTTAGTAGAAGTAATATCAGCTTGGTCAGAGTAATTATTACTTAGTGAAACTTCATTAGGCCAAAATGGTACGCTATAGTAATAATCATTAGCATCAAATCCACCCACGCTACCTGTATTTTCTTCCCTTGAAATATCATAATGGAAAGAAGTAATAAAGGTTTGATTGGTATCTACAGGGGCTACACTAATTGTGGCTGCGGGTGAATATTTTGCTGTATCATTACTACATATCCTGCCTGATAAAGCCACTGGGCTTTGGGTTATATCATATTCTTCATTCCACCATTTTTTTGGATAGCTTTTGCTACCATCAGTGAGGGCTCCAATGGAAGTTTGAGTTGGGTCATAGTTTACTACAGGTTTTAACTGTACTCGTGTGGCAGAATCTATTACGCTTACCCGCGGCTCAAGTTTGTTAAAGCAAATATAATTGTGGTACCAAGTGGTATCAACGCAATTACCATTTTGGATAACTACACCAATAGTCTTGCAACCAGAGTCCCCAATATTATACCACCAGTTACCAAGATAAGGCAACCCAGTAAGGATTTTCTTGGATAAGAAACCCATATTCCAGATAGTATCGTAAACAGTTTTGCCAGCGACTTTGTGTGGATTAACCATACATAGAGAGTCATTATTTGCTCTTGCAGAAGCTAAGCCTGCGGCAGAGTCAAAACAAACCCAATAATTTTGTGGTGCTTCGCACACACCGGGCAAGGTTTCACTAAAATCAATTTTGTATTTATAGGTGGCACCCAGCGCACACGGCAGTGATTTTTCCGAAAGCATAAATCCTTTTCGTGGTGCCCTGGCGTTATGCCAGCCAATATAATTCTGTATATACCAATTCATATGGCAATAGTATTTAGTATTCCATCTGGCAGATGGTGGGCCCATCAAAATTTGGAATGTGGCAACATCATCACACATAGGTTGGGTAGCCGCTTTGCCATATCTGGAGGTATCAGTAACAGTCATTTTTATGGTGTAGCAATAGGTGCTTCTCTTATCAGGGTCATAGGTTTTATTAGCAAAATAATGCAATGGGGCTGCCTCAGTAGAGTAGTTACAAGTATCATTATGTTTTGCATAAGTAGAAGTACACCCACCTGCTCTGCTATCCTGGAACTCCCATAAATATAAAAGAGAGTCACTGGAATAAGGCCAGTTTCTATCAAGGCATTTATCAGGTATTGGGTTAGGATATTGGTCATCCCAAGCATTATAGCCTAATCTGAATTTTTTAGAATTATTAGTAAACTGAACCCAGTTAGGGTATTCACATTTGTATTTATCCGAGTCATGGATATTTTGCATAGGCTTCTTATCAGGAGACCACTCTGCAGTAGCAGGGTTGTAGAAAAGAGCTGTGTCATAATTATTAGGTGAATAAAGATTACCGCCAGAGGATTGTGACCATAAAAGAACACCTGCCTTAGGAAGTGGGTCACCAAATTTCCATTGGTATTTATTTTCAAGGGAATCCACAAACATCACAGTTTTATATGAAGATGCTTTGAATTTAAATTGCGCTGCATCCCAACCCTGCATAATTAGTTTTTTACCATTAGGACCATTACAAAGGGTATCATAGGTTTTTACTCCTTTAAAAGATGGCTTAGTGGTTATGTCGCAAAACTGAGGGGCATAATGTGCTGTTTTAGTTTTGCCATTAGGGTAAGTGTAAATTGAGTAATCAATAGTTTTAGCACACAACCTCCTATTAGTAATATCATTAAACATTGACCGGCTAAAAGTATCGTATTTAGTACCATGCTTAATGTTCCAATCTGCACTTAACGAAATAGAAGGCCTGAAGGTAGAAAGCGGCTTGCCTGGGTGTGGTGCAGGTGGCGTAATATTCAACCTCGCCTGCGGCCCCTTAACAAAGAGAAGGAAACAAGTATCAATTGCACAATCTTTACCGGCAATGTGGTCTGCTTTAAATTTTATTTGATAGTTACGTGGCCCTTTTACAAAAGCATGCGCTTGAGTCCATGTATATGTTTTTACGTTTTCCAAACCACTTGGAGGGTCATCAAAATTCCACTCTGTGTAATAGAACCCATCAATAGGGTCAATGGAGAAGGTTACATTTTGCTTAGCCAATGACCAGCAAAGAGAATCAGGGAATTTTAAGTTGATGGTATATTTATAATTGATAATAGGGGAGGTAGCTTTGAATTTTTCATGGCAACCTTCTTTAGTCCAAACCTCAAATGTTGGGTAGAATTTACCGCCTTTGGTATAGAAGTGTTTGGGTGGATTCCAGTTTACAGAATCTAAAGGAGTGCTATCTGCAAAATCCCAATAAAATTTAGTAACATGATAATCTGTGGTATCAAAAGTTGTATTGTTTAGTATTGCCGCTGTAATCTTACAGTTTGGTTTAGAGTTAATAGTAAAAGTAGGTTTTAGATTAGGCAATATCTGAATTTTTCTACTAACAGTTTGTGTGTCCTGGCAACCTTTTGCATCTTTGATAGTAAGAGCAATAGAGTAAAACCCGGGAGACTGATAATGGTGACAACCTGGGTTATAACCTGTATCGTTTTGCCCATCTCCAAAAGCCCAGAAATAATCTGTAATAGGCCATTTGTGCTTACTTACTTTACTGCTTTGCTTATAGCAATACTTATTAGTTTTAAAACATTGAACAGCCTGAATCTGACTTAAACTAATCTGTGCCTTTGGGTGATCCCAAACAATAATTTGGGGACCAAAAGTGGCGGTAGATTTACTCCCGTCACTATAGGTTATTGTACAAGAGGTACGGTAATCCTTAGTGGTATCAGGAGATCCGGTGAGGTAGGTATGTAATACCGTACTATCCGTGCTTGGGCTGTTATTGGTTTTCTTATCACCAAAATTCCAGTTCCATGCTACAGGAGTTTTTGATGATAGATTTACTGCCTTAAATCCTACAGGATAAGGATAACAACCTTGCCTGCCAAAGCCGGGTTGCACATCCACCCTAATTTGGGCGTTGGCAATGGTGCCCATTATTACAATGGCAAAAATTGCAATAAGGCTTTTCAAGTTCAAATTTGACTTATTCATGTTAATTACGTTTTGAGTGTTCAAAGTTATATGTTGATTATGTTTTATTAAAGTTTTGTTTTACCGCGTGATGGTAACTGTACCTGTTTTGGTTTTCAGTGGCTCATTCCCAAACTGATATTTGATGAGATAAATATAAGTTCCAGTAGCACACGGCTGCCCAGTTTTTAGGTTGTTGCCTTCCCAACTCATGGTTCTGTTTTGTGTGGTATAAACCATTTCTCCTCGGCTATTCATGATGGATGCTTCAAAGAATCTGGCTTCAGAAAAGTCAAGGTCAAAAGCATCATTAATACCATCACCGTTGGGGGTAAATACATTATTAGGCATATTAAATTTATTTCTGCCACTCACATTTATTTTCTGGATGAAGGTATCCATGCAGCCATTTTGCCCAAAGGCTTTTAACCTGATGGTGTAATCACCTTCTTTACTGAAACTATGCTCAGGATTTACTCTCATATCCATAGCAGAGCCATCATTAAAATACCACTCAAACCTATTGGCATTTTGAGTATTATTGCTGATTCTGCAAGTAAGACCTTCGCAGCCACTTACCATAAAGTCTGCTTTCTGCAACTCTCTTACTTGCACATTGCGTGAACAAGTGGAAAATTTATTTTTAACACTCACTTGATAAACCCCAGCCCTCTTATATTTATGCTGCATGAGGTCATTATCCTGAGATGTACTTCCATCTCCCCAATCTACAATTGTGGTTGTGCCACCTGCATTAAATTGGTAAGTAGCATTGGCGCAAATTGCGGTATCATCCAAGCTTGTTGGTAGAACTGCGGGTTTATTCTCATTTTTTCCTTTGTTGTCATTTGCAGTGGCTTTATCCTTATCTCCATTACTTGGGTCAATAGTTTTATCACCATTATTATTTGGGGTATTCAAATTATTTCCATCAACATCAGTAATGGATTTACTTGAGCCCAACACCCTACCCATTCTTATTTTAGTATCCTCTTTAGTGAGTTTGTTTTCGTTGATGGGGTCATTATTCCCTTCTACAACTGCTGCATTATTTTCAGAATTATTGATTTGATTTCCACTCTCAACCACCCCTATTTTTTCAGTATTTGAGGTTTTCTTATCCTCGCCATTAAGGTTATTATAAATCAAGACTGCGGCAGTGATAACCACTGCCCCAATAATAGCAATACCGCCCAATTTGGCAGCTGTAAACGCTTTTACCACAGAGCCTGCCTGCGTGCCACTTGCGCTACTGCCAGCATTAGGCATTTGCCCAATTTGCTGCTGCACAGCTTGCCAACCCTGGTTCATTTCCGCGGGGTTGAAATCTGCCTCATAGTTTTCAAAGGCATCTTTAAAAATTTTATCCATATTACTCATGGCTTATTTTATTCAATAAATTAATATTTTCTCTTTCTTCAATCATCTTTTGCATAGCTTGCTTTGCCCTTGCATATTGCGATTTTGAAGTGCTCTCACTAATCCCAAACTTCTCCCCAATTTCTTTGTGGGTATATCCCTCAATAGCAAAAAGGTTAAACACCAACTTATACCCAGTAGGTAGGCTGTGCATCATCCCTAAAAGCTCCTCATAATTTAAATGGCTGATGGTGTTTTCTTCGCCGTATTTCTCTTCGCCAAATTCAGTGTTTAAATCAGTGGTCATTATATCTGCTTTCTTCCTGCGAATGTTATCAAGGGCGCTGTTCACCATTATTCTCCTAAGCCATGCCTCAATATTTCCGTTATGTACAAAATCTACAATATGCTTAAATGCCTTCACATATCCCTCCTGCAAAACATCTTTTGCCTCATCCCTGCTTTCACTATATCTTAAAGTTACACCTAACATTTTTCCGTAGTATTTTTTGTAAAACATTTCTTGATATTTTGGCATCCCCTTGCGGCATCCATCCACCATCTCTTTCTCTGCATCTGAAGGCTCAAACCCCATATCATTTCCGTGATTTTGCATAAGGACGTAAAATTTGCCCCAAAAGACGTATGGGGGTATGAAAATAATTTTCATTTGCCCCTTTCTCCTCTCAAGGTATTTCTCTAAAACCTTTTAAATTTACTAATTTTGGCGGAAAATTACGATTTACCCCCCGTAAAAATATTTTTAAAAAAGATGCAAAAAATTTTAGTTGCCAACCGTGGCGAGATAGCCCTCCGCATTATGAGGTCAATAAAAGAAATGGGCATTGCCACCGTAGCCGTGTATTCCGAGGCAGATAGATTAGCACCCCATGTCCGCTTTGCCGATGAAGCCATTTGCCTTGGGCCTGCCCCCTCCAATCAATCCTATTTATTAGAAGATAAAATTATAGCCGAAGCCCTGCGCCTTGGCGTAGATGGCATACACCCCGGCTATGGATTCCTCTCAGAGAACGCAGAATTTGCGGGTAAAGTAGAGGCTGCCGGCATCACTTTTATTGGCCCATCATCCCTTGCTATAGAAATGATGGGGAATAAACTCGCCGCCAAAGCTGCCGCCTTGAAGTTTGATGTGCCTATGCTACCCGGTACTAAAGATGCCATTGCCGATATTGCCGAAGCCAAAAAAATTGCTACCGAAATCGGGTTCCCTGTTTTAATCAAAGCCGCTGCCGGAGGTGGTGGCAAAGGGATGCGGGTGGTAAATGCCGCCGCCGAATTGGAAGAACAAATGCAGCGCGCCATTGGTGAGGCAACCTCTGCCTTTGGCGATGGAAGCGTTTTTCTGGAAAAATATGTTGCCTCCCCAAGGCATATTGAGATTCAAGTACTCTGTGATAAACACCAAAACTACCTATACCTTTTTGAGAGGGAGTGCTCTGTGCAGCGCCGCCACCAAAAGGTAGTGGAGGAGGCTCCTTCCTGCGTACTTACCCCCGAAATCCGCAAGATGATGGGCGAAAACGCTGTGAAAATTGCCAAAGCCTGCGACTATGTAGGTGCCGGCACAGTAGAGTTTTTATTGGATGAAAACCACCATTTCTTTTTCTTGGAGATGAATACCCGCCTGCAAGTAGAGCATCCCGTTACGGAGATGATAACAGGGCTTGACCTTGTAAAAGAACAAATAAAAATAGCGCGTGGAGAGGTGCTCTCATTTACGCAGGAGGATTTAAAAATCAATGGGCACGCTATTGAATTGCGCATTTATGCCGAAGACCCCACCAATAATTTTTTGCCGGATATTGGCACCCTAAAAACCTACCGCACCCCTGATGGCCCCGGCATACGGGTGGATGGCGGCTACGAAGAAGGCATGACCATACCTGTATATTATGACCCCATGATTGCCAAACTTGCCGTGCATGCCCCCACCCGCCAAGAGGCATTGCAAAAGATGATACGTGCTATTGATGATTACAAAATAGAAGGCGTAGCCAACACCCTTATTTTCGGAAAATTTGTGATGCAGCACCCCGATTTTGCAAGCGGAAATTTTGATACCCATTTTGTGCCCAAGCACTTCTCCCCAGAGAAACTACAATCCCAAAACGAAGACGAAATACTTATAGCTGCCATTGCCGCCGCACATATTTACGAAACAGCAAAAAAGGAAGTTGCCACTGCTGCGACCAATGGTGCAGTGAAATCTAATTGGGGGGAGAGAAGGGGGATGAGGGGGTAGGGGTAAAAAAATATTTCTCTCCCCACTCATTTCTATAAAACCCTTTACCTTTGTACAATAATCTTAAAATGGTTTCTATGAAAAAGACATTATTGGCTGCTATAATAGCAGTTTTATTTTTTGCCCAACTACAAGCACAGGTAGTTACTAAGGGCTTAAAAGCTTACCATAGTTTTAATGGTAACACCAAGGATGCATCAGGTAATAGTAATGATGCTACTAATCAAGGGGCATTTTTAACTACTAATAAGGATGGGGACAGTAATCAGGCGTATGGTTTCAAAACCGCCAACGCTAATTATATGGATTTGGCTGAGGCTTATGATTACCAATACAGAACCATCACGCTTATGTTTTATGTGGAGAGCATGAATACTACTACCCGTGGTTATATTTATTGCAGTGATAACCCCAATATGCAATATGGTAATGTGGATATTTCTGTGCTTAAGGTGGGCAGCACACCCAAAGTTTGGTTTTTGGTGAGTGATGGATATCCGGGGGTTAATGGCTCAACTATTTCGGAAAGCATCAGCCTGAAAACATGGTACACGGCTACTATTATTAATGATGGCGACTCTGCCACTTTTTACCTTAACTGTAAAAAAATAGGAAGGGTGAAGAATAATAAACTCACCTCTAAAGCTGGGAATAATAACGCAATACTTGGTGCAGCCCGCCAGGCCAGCAACCAATTTTTTGATGGAAAGATTGATGAGGTGCGGGTGTATGACAGGGCGCTTAGCCTTGGAGAATTGGATTCTTTATGCCTTTACTATAACAATAAAAAACCTGCTTCTACTTATTCAACTTCAGGTAGGGTATTTTTGGGCAACTCCAAAACTCCCGCAGACTATGGCTCAGTATATCTAATAAAATATAACCCCGCTGATAGCACCTTAGCGGCTGTGGATACTACTTCTTTTGTACCCAAGGATAGTGGGGAGTATGTTTTTAAAAATGTGGCTGCAGGTAAGTATTTGATAAAGGCTTTCCTTAGCACCACCTCCGGCTATCATGATTATTTTTTACCTACTTATCATGACTCCAGTTTGCAATGGAGTGGGGCGAAAGATGTGGTGGTTTCAACCTCAAATACTGCTGGGGTTGTTATCCATTTGGTGCAGGGAAGCAATGGCACAGGTTCCGGATTTATTGGTGGCAAAGTAACCCAAGGTGCTAATAAAAAAGCAGGCGACCCGCTTGATAATATTGAGATTGTTTTGTTGGATGCTAATAAGAAACCATTGCGCTATGCTACCACAGATAGCAATGGTTATTTCAACTTTGACAAATTACCTTATGGTAGCTATAGCGTATTTGCAGAAGTAGTTGGTGTAACCCCCGCTTTTGGGTATTACACCCTCAACAGCGAGTATAAAACCATTGATGATATTGGGATAAAAATTAATAAGAAATCAACATCAACCTATACTTTAATTGGGGAACAAAATGATGTGTCTTCTAGTTTAAACATCTACCCAAACCCAACTCTAGGTTTGGTGGTAATTAGTGGTTTTGAAACCAACCATACAGCCCATTTAAAAGTGATGGGAATGGATGGAAGAATACTAATTAATCAACGGGATTTTAAAGATAATGGTGTTGATTTATCCTCCCTGCCAAAAGGAATTTATGTGGTTGAAGTTATACAAGGTAACAAGATTCAAAGAAGTAAATTGATGCTTCAATAAGTCATCATTCATAAAATAAAAAAGCCCGTCTGAAGTTTTTTTCAGGCGGGCTTTTTTTATGGGTAAAAGGGATTACTCTTTATCTGCAATAGGTTTGCTTTTCTCTTTCAATTCCAAAAGACATTCTCTGCAAATGCAATCTTCAAACTGGGCATCTATATACTCTTTTTCCGCCTCCGAAAAGTTAATTCCGTAGCATTGGCATTCTGCAATATTGCCCACTTTGCACTCAAAGGGTTTTTGGCAGCGGGGGCAGGTTTTTTCTTCGTGTTTGGGGTGCATGGGTTTAAAGAAACCTTTCCAAAAGTTTAAAACTTTTGGAAAGGTTAAGGGTTTATTTACTCACCAAAATAAAAACCACTAGGGTTCACTCCTGCTTTAAAGGAATCTATGGCAACCCCATTATTATTGTAATGGAAAACATATCCTGCTTGTGTAAAATCAATGGCATCGCCAAGGTAATAATCACCATTAGAGGGGTCAATGCCTAAGCCATAAAGTGAGAATGAATTTTTGCTAATAAATGGCCCCACAACAGCACCGCTATAGCTAATGCTTCTTTTGTAAATACCACCTTTGCTTAGGAAATACAATTCATAACCAGCTTTATTAATGCTAAGTTTTGAGGGAGAGTGCCCCATATCCGGGAAGCTGTAAGTAGCCTCAATAGCGCGGGTAGTAGGATTAATTTTTAGCAATGTTGCGGCTTTGGTTTTTGCATAAAAATCACATAGCACCCAAAGTTTATTGTCTTTGTCTTTAACTATCCATTGCGGCTCATCATCCACCAAAAGGGAGGAGTCCTTTATGGTTTGGGTAGTGGCATCAATCACCATTATTTTGCAATTGCCTTTGATGATTCTGCAAACAAAAACTTCATTGCCTACTACTGCCATTTGCTCTGACCAGCCATTGGTGGTAATTGTTTTTGCTACCTTTTTGGTGGTTTTATCTACCACAGAAATCTTCCCTGAAAATAAATCGGATACATAGATATTATTGCCGCTTGCTACTGCATAGCGGGGGGAGCTAAGGCCTGTAATTGTGCCCGTAGATTTACCCGTGTTGCGGTTGATAATCTCAATTTTCTGAGAGTTATTTACCACCAGATAAAGGTCATCATCCACCCTACTGATGCTTTGCAAAACATCCCCAAGTGGGAAGCCATTAGTAGATTTAAATACATCTTTACTGAGTTGCTTTTTGGCAGGCAGGTACCAGTCAAATCCGGCAGTGCCTTTTCCAAATCCACCTTCATTAATAATCAATACCCCTTTGGTGAGGTCGTCACCAGGAGTGGTGGTTACTACTGGAGTTTTTTCTTTTGTGCAGGCAAAAAATGTTGCCAATGCAAGGAGTGTAATAAGTTGTTTTTTTATTGTTGTCATTTTATTTATTGATGTTTATTTGTGTTGAAATTTCTATATACCTGCCCGGCATAGGGTACCATGCCACCGCCTGATAATTGGTGTTAAAAAGGTTATTGATTTTCAGCCTTAGGCTGATGGAATTTTTATAAATACTAAACCTATTTCCTGCTGAGATATTCACCAAACCATAAGCAGGGAGGAAGTCAGTGTTATCAGAAGTGATATATCTAAAACCCGTGTATTGATACTCCCCATACACATCAATGGTTTTATAATTAATCCTAATGTTGGCAGCCGTGAGGTGGTAAGGCACATACACCACTTGTTTGTTTTTGGAGTCATCAAGTGCATTAATGCCTTCCAGGTTTGTGCTTTGGGTGTAGGAGTATTTTAGTTTAGGGATGATACTCAAATCACCTAATAATATTTTTGCTTCGGTGTGAAACTCCAAGCCAACCACATTTACTTTTTTAAGATTATAGGCTTCATAAAAACCATTTTTACCGGGTAGCCAAATAATCTGGTTGGTGATGCGGTTATTAAATCCTGTTACATCAGCGGTAAAGCTGCCCACTTTAATTTTCTGCGTGAAATGCAACCCAATCTCTGCCTGCTTTGCGTATTCCGCTTGCAGGTTTGGGTTGCCCCCCGGCACCCAATATAAATCATTTATCCCTGGATAATTATAGTTAGTTCCATAAGATGCTTTCACAAAAAAATGATAATCTTTTAGCCAACCTGCCAGCACAGATGCATTGTAAATAATGGGCATCACGCGGGAGTTAATCACCTCTTCCCTTGCCACAACAGAGTAGCGGAAATTATCATTAATACTATGCGTCCCCGTACCGGAAATAGAATATCGCGTTTGGTTTGGAGTGCCTTTATAATGATTGGTAACGGCATTATCATGCAGTATGTAGCCATTAAGATTGTAGTTAATCTTGGGCGTTAAATCACCCTCCAGTGCTGAAACATAATTATAGCGGTAGGCATTATTTACTTCAAACAAATTTGCCGTAAGATTGATGTATTTCAGGCGTTCATTCCCAAAATAAAACTTATTGCTCAGCACGGATTTCTTGAATTTATGTTCATGATTCAGGAAGAACCGCAATGAACTATCCTTCCTTGATTCTATACTATTAGAAATAATTGGTGGAGTAATATCCCTTGGCGCTACATGATACCAAGTAGTAAGAGTAAGCACATCCTTTTCACTGATTTGGCAACCGAATTTCTGCAAAATACCATATTGTGTAAAGGCGGCTCTTGTCTCTTTTTCTACTGGTGAACCAGACTTGGCGGTATTGATAAATGAGTAATCGTTCTTGGCTTTTTCATAATAAAGGTTGGTGCTACCCCAGAATTTTTGATTGCCAAAGTTCAGCGTCAATCCACTTTTATAAGTGCCAAAACTCCCAATGCTTTGGCGGAAGATTAGTACCTCATCCGCAGGCTTATTTTTAGTAATAAGGTTTACCCCAACCCCAAAAGAGCCCGTACTGTTTTTTAATGAAGCATTGCCGTAATCCACCTCAATAGCATCAACCATAGTGATGGGCACAAGGGTATAATCAAAAGTGCTATGTGTGCTGGAGGTAATAGGCACGCCATCCCAATACACCTTACTTTGGGAGGCATTAGTCCCCCTAAAAACAGGAGTGCTAAGCCCCACCCCAAAGCTTTTAAAGAAGATAGAATTAGATTGCATCAGCACATCGGCAAGCGTAGCAGTACGGTTGTAGGAGAGGGTTGCTGAATCAATAAAAGTAGTTTTTAAGCCCGTAAGTAACACTTGCTTTTCTCCATTTACCTCCACTTGCTTCACGGTAAAAGTATCCCCAATAGTCTGGGCATTTGCCCCAAAAGGCAATACCAAACCACTGCATACAAATGCACAAAACAAGGCAATATAAATTGTTCTTTTCAAGTCAATAAAAAACTCGCAAAGCCCCAATAAAAAGAATGAAAAGAAAACAGTAGCCTGCATCTGTCCATTGCCTTTCATCCCGAAAGCTTTGAATTAAATTAATTGCTATGGCAGGTCTTCTGACTTATCCTTCTTTTGCGCCTTCCCATCCAAAAAACTGAACAGTGGCTATTGAGGCAAAAGATTTATACAGGACTTACAGCTGCGGGGACAGTTCCGGTATCTCACCGGATTCCCTTTTATCCCGAATGCAAATTCGGAAACCATTGCAAGGGCAAAACTACATCAGCCCATTGGATAAATTATCCAATGCGTAATTTGAAATAAAAAATTCCGAAAAATTATTTTAGCAAACCTCCAACCCAGCAAAAAAGAAAGCCCCCTCAATAGCAGCATTCTCATCCGAGTCAGAGCCATGTATAGCATTGCTCTCAATAGATTTCCCAAAGTTCTTGCGAATAGTACCAGCATCTGCATTAGCAGGATTAGTAGCACCAATCAAAACTCTAAAGTCAGCCACAGCATTATCCTTCTCAAGGATGGCAGGCATCACAGGGCCAGAGCACATATAGTTTACAAGGTCATTATAAAAAGGTCTTTCCTTATGCACCGCATAAAACTGCCCTGCTTCTACAGCACTAAGTTGCTTTAGTTTCAAAGCCTTTACGCAGAAACCCGCTTTAGTAATCTGGTCAAGGATAGCACCTGCATGCCCGTCTTTCACAGCATCAGGTTTAATAATAGTAAGTGTAATATTCGTCATTTGTAGTTTAAAATTCAGGGCAAAGTTAAGATAGGAAATTCAATTGATTTATCCCCACTTTTGTTAAAATAAGAAACCCCGCTTTGCAGGCGGGGTTTCTTATTTTTTATTTCAATAAATACTATCTAAGCAGATGTATTAATCCCTTTTTAAAATAATGTTTACGGTCAAAAGCATGAGCTTCCACAACATAAACATATACATCTGCAGGGCAAGGGTTGCCATTATCTATAAAAGTTCCATTCCAACCTTTATGCTTATCATGAGTTTCAAAAACTCTTGTACCCCAGCGGTCATAAATAGTAAAGGTATATTGTAAATCCTTTATTTTAGAAGAATTGAAAATAGAAAGAGCCGAGATATTGAACTCATCATTTAATCCTGGGGTAACTCCTGTGAGTTTAGATCCTACTAACCATGTGGGTGTAAACGCCGTTGGCACAAAAACTCTAGATGGTAAATAGCAACAAGTAGAATTAGAAATACTAGTATCAGTAAAGCCAGGGAAATTATCAATAGCAACCACACGGAAACAAGTAGCGGAGTCCATATCACTATGCGAAAGAGTATCAGTAGCCGTAGTGTCAGAAGCAATATTTCTTGATACAACAGGAGTCCATGTGCCACTTACATCTTTATACTGTAAAATATAATTGCTAAATGGTTGTGGGAAATCTTTGTACTCATTCCATGTCAAATCAAACATATCATTATTAATAGCACAAGTAAGCATAATAGAAGTACCTAAGTTTGATTCATTAACAATACGTGGATTGCCAGTACCTGCACGGGTTATGTTACCACAAGAGTCTTCTACAGCTACGCGATACCTATAATAGCCCGTCAATACATCAACCTTTTTATCAATATAAGAAGTTACTGTTGGGCCAACAATGTCAAAATCAGTTACCCAGCCATTGGTCTTATCCCATTTATCAATATGGTAAGCCTTAATATTAGGTTGAGAGCCCGACACCCATTTGGTAAGTGTATACTCATTATTTACAACTGTAGTGTAGGATAATTCTATAGGTTTTAATTGATAAGTATATGCGGGTCTTGATACTACTTTATTACTAAATGAATTATAAGCAGTATCTGTTTGATGAATTGCTTTAACATAGTAGCGATAATTTTTATCACATAAGCCAGAGGCATCTAAATAGGTAGAATCTGTTGCTTTTAAAGTCGCAAGGAGGCTATATTTTAAATCATTAGTATCATTTCTGTAAAGTTCATAACCCTTGGGGCCAAGACCACCAATGGAATCCCATCCATGATATGTACTCCAGGCAAGTTGAACTGCAGGAGTGGTTCCCGCAACACTTGGGGTAGCTGTTAAATAAATTGTTTGGTGGGTGTATGCTGTATCAGAAAATAGCCCGCATTGGTCAGCAATGCTTAATGAATATCCATAAGATTGAGCATTCACATCAATACCGCTTGATGGATCACTATAGTTATCTGTATTAATCGTAGTGATGGTGGAGATATTGGTAATTGGAGAACCCATTCTATAAATATCATATTGTTTAAAAACCGGGTCAGTTGATTTATTCCAATAAATGTGAACATCTGCAGGAGTCCCCGGCATATGATTCCTATCTACGGTTACGCATTTAATACTTGGTGCAATAGGTCTGGAAGGAGCAGTAATTGTTATAAGGCTATCCTTAGCAATGCTATCCTTACAACCAAAATTTGTTACAATTGCTAAAGAAACAGTATAAGTTCCTGCAACAGTATAATTATGTTGAACAACACTACCTGTATTATCAGTTCCACCATCACCAAAATCCCATGAATAAGAACCAATCACGCCATCCGGTGTTGTACTGCTGGAGGTAAAAGTATAAGGGTCATTAAAACATTTTAAATTCTTTGGGGTGTAATCAAAGTCTGCCTTTGGGAGACCATGCACGGTTATATAATTCATATGAGAAAAAGTATCAGCGCAATTAGCACTTTCAACTTTTGTTCTTACACTAAATGTTTTAGCAGCACCCGTGGTGGTGAAGGTATGGGTAACGTCATCACCAGCATTTGTTACCGTGTCATAATTACCATCACCATCAAAATCCCAAGATACCTTAGTGTGGTATTTACCCTTATCTTTAAAAGTAACAGTCAATGGGGTGCAACCTGAGGTTGGAGTAGTGGCATCAAAGGATGCTAATGGAGGTCTATATAGAGTTATAGAATCAGTGAAAAATGCATAGCAAGGATTTGCGGAATTATCACTAACAATAAGGATTGGATAATACTTAACACTTGGTTGACTATAATCAGCGTATTTATATTTATGAGTTCTAGCAACAAAGTTGAAGGAGTCTAATGGAGAGCCATCCTTATAATCAAAAGTTATTTTCTTTATGTTAGAACTTAGGTTAGTAAAGGTCATAGTAGAGTCTCCGCAAGCAGAATGCGGCGTAAAAGAAAACTTAGCAACCGGACCCACTAATTGAATATAGGAAGTTTGTACATCTGTATCTTTACAACCATTGGCATCTTCTACTATTAATGCAATTGTATATCCTGAAGAGTTATTCACTTTATAATCATGGTAAACAATTGTATTTGCTGTTGTATCACCTTTGCCATCCCCATAATCCCATATATATTTTACCGCACCTTGTGAACTATCAAAGAAAGTAACCAGTTGAGGTGCACAAATCTTGAATCTATCATTACTATAAAAATGAGCCACGGGTCTTGTTATAGTAATGGTATCATTTATAGTAGAATTACAGTTTTTATTCCCTTGTTTCCCAACCGATAATTGGATTGCATATACACCTGGTTTTGAAAAACTGACTGTACAAGTATCATTTGTAGAGGCACTGAATGTTGCGTCAGATTTATTTGCAGAAACGCAAGCCCATGCAAAGGCCGTAGGGTTACCAGAACTAGAGCTTATAAGATTAATTGGGGTATTTATACACCCTGTTTTATTCGTAGTAAAAGCAGCTTGGGTACCAAGATAAATAAGTCCAGGTTTGTTTACGGTTGTGGTGCAGGTTTGGGCGCCAAATGTATTAATAATCGTTAATGAAATATCATAACTACCAGATGTTGTAATTTGAATTTTAGATGGATTAGCTACAGTAGAGTCATTAATTTTAGCAATCCTGCCTCCAGTTGAATTAAATGCCGGACTTATTGACCAAGCGTATTTGAGGGTAGATGTAGAAGGTATTGTTTGCCCGATATAGGAGTTAAGTGTAATGTCCCCATTTTTTATTGGAGTACAATAATTTGTAGCAGTCATGGTCACTGAATCCACAATAACACCATTCACTTTAACTGCATTTTTTTTAGAAATTCTAGAACTACAACCCACTAAAGTATTTGTAACGGTTAATGTTAAATCATATATACCTGGAAATGCAAAAGAAATATCTGGCTTTTTGATATACCTGTTAATCACTGCGGAAGTAATTGTTTGATGCGCTAAGGTCCAATTATACTGATAAGGATGTACAGTAGAATCTACAGGTTGGGTGGAGTCAATAAAATGAACTGTTTCGCCAATACACACATCAGTATCATGAATACGATAAAAAATTGAAGGCTTGGCGATGAAAATGCTTCCGTTACTAGTTGCGGAGTCTGAGCATCCATTAGAATTATTAATAACAAGTTTCACGGAGAATATTCTCTTCCCGAATGATAACATTGCTGGCGTTATGATAAACGACTCTGAATCTACAGTATTGGTTTTTGTTGCTATTTGTTTTTGAGCAAATTTCCCAGCAATAATTGTATCATAGCTTAGATACCATTTATAGGTATTACCAACTGAATGTTTTGTTGCTCTAACGTGGACTGTATCAGGAGGTGAACACTGAGAACCATCAAGAATTTTATTAATACCAGCTTTAGGAGGTAAGATGGTAAAAATTGCTGGAATAACAAGTTGAACATTGCAATTAAATAATCCTTTGTAATAGCCAGACATAGTCATTTTAACACTTCCAATATTTGAAAATTTAAAAGTAACGGTATCGCTATTTGTCTTTATGGGGGAATTTGTTGAAGTAATATCAGTGCTGAAAGTATTTAAATGTAATCCACCACTAAGGCTTGATTTTGTAAGCATTACAGTATCATTTGCGCCCATACAGTATTTATTCTTCTTGGCTACAAAATAATGTTTTGTGACTAACTTAGGGTAGCTTACAAAAGTTGTACATCCATTTGTCGCATACACTCTTAGACTAACTGAATATTTTTTGGACGTATCTATAGAACTATAATTATGGGTTCTTGGGAATGTAGCTGTACTAGCAACACTATCTACAGGAGAACCATCCCCCCAATCAAATACATATGCACTAACATAAGATGCACCTGAAATCATTTTTGGACTAAGCTCTAATTTTATATTTGTATGAGTGATAGAATCTTCTGTTAGGGTTGCGCAAAGACCTGCGGACAGAACATCTGGCAGGGATATATAATTAGTTTTAGTTAGGTAGTGACTACAACCGCTAGAGTCAAATACCTGTAACAAAACAGTGTAATTTCCAGTTGTCGGCAAGGTAAAAGTATCAGAACTCAATTTGCCAAACGTGGTATCAACCCTTGTATAGCCATTGGGACCAGAAATAATCCAAAAGCATTTTTCAACTCCACCTGTTGTACTATCAATCAATTTCATTTTATAAGGACCACCACAAAACTTAAGGTTTACTGCTCCGAACTTTACACTTCCCAAGGTTTTAATTATAAATTTGTTGGTAAATATCTTAGTGCATAAGGTACTACCATTCTTAGTATAGACAATTTTCAATCTTGGGTTATAAGTGCCTGCCGCACTATAAACGTGAGATGTCTTACTACCAGCAATGCTAAAAGTCCCTTTTTTGTTCACTGCATCATTAGGGTCATCAAAATCCCAATAGTAAGCTGCAGTATCGTTTCTTGCTGCAACAGTAGAAGCATAGGGGATGTCAAAGGTCACATTTTTAGGTGTGCAACCCGTAGCTTGGGTAATGGTAAAGTCCATGGAGTCGCAAGCATTTTGGGCAGTTGCATTGGTGCTGATAAATAGTCCAATAAATAGTGCTGTCGCTGACAGCATTGTACTGATTTTTCTAACAAATCTATACATTTTTTGTGTGTGTAGTTTTTAAAAGTGTTTATGCCTGATTTATGTAATTTAGAGCTTCATTACCCTAAATAGAATTTACAAAGATAGGATTTGGAATTAAATTACAAAACTCCAAATGCCAAATTATGTTTTTTTTTTTCAACAGCCTACTGCCTAAGCAGGGTAATATTGCCAGTCTTGTAGAACGATTTGTTATCCATCCCATTGGCTTTCAGGATGAAAATATAAATCCCATCCTGAGCCAATTGCCCATAAAATTTTCCATCCCAACCATGGTTAACATCGTTTGATTCAAAAACCAACTCACCCCAACGGTCAAAAATCTTTAAGGAGTAGTCGTATTTTTTCATACCAGTGGCGTTATAAATAAATAGTGATGATGGTTTCCATTCATCATTGAGGCCATCAGTACCTGGGGTAAATGCATTTGGTAAAAAAAACCTGCTATCTAAAATTGCACAACTTGAATTTGAAACAGAACTATCCTTTCTTTCTCCTTTTTCATGAGCTATTACTCGGAAGCAATAAGCAGTATCAATAGAAGTGAAAATGGTATCAATAATACTTGAGGTATCATTGCCTGAAATATTTCTGATGGTAAAATAGGATTTATCCCTATTCCTTAGCTGAATAGAATAATTTGCTACCCCACTTGCCCAGTCTTCATAAGCGTTCCACTTTAGATAAAATTTATCATCCTTTACTAATGTGATAAAATGAATAGTTTGTCCAATACTTCCGTTAGGATAAGTATTGCCACAGCGGTCACCTACTCCTACTCGGTATTGATAAATCTTAGAATGAACATCTGTTTTTTTATCAAGGTAAAATGTATCTCTTAAAGCAATTAATTCTGGGGTCTGTATTCCCTTGGTTTCTTTTTTTTCAAGGTAATACGACTGAAGATTTAATAACTTGGTTTTCTTCCAACTCACTTCAACATTGGCATCATCAATAACTGTTGCATAATGAATGGACAAAGCGGTATCTTGCTTAACATATGTTGGATGGAAAATAATTTTATTGCTATATGAAATAAATCCACCTTTTAATGCCTTTGCAATAACGTAATACTGATAAGCAAAATCACATAATCCTGTATCAGTATAAGTGTAATTTCCGCCGGCAAATGTTGCCAAAAGGCTATCTTTGCTACCTGACTTTCTCTTGTAAAGGTTATAGGATAAAACACTATCCCAACCTATGTATGGAGACCAAATAAGACTTACTGAAACCCCGTTAATGGGTATTGCCTGTAAGTGAATTGTGCAATGTTTTTTAAGTGGGGTGCTGGTATGATTACAGTCATCAGTTGCAGAAATATTATAACAATACGATTGGGTAGAATTGCTTATTGCAGCGTCTGAGTAAGCGGTATCATTTCTATTATATGTCGTATAAATTGGATTGGTAGCAGCCCCTAATCTATTCAAAGAGTATTTAGAGAAAGTGGGTTGAATATTACTTGCCCATTGTACAGTATTTGAGGTTGAATCCAAAACAGAAACAAAATATATTTCAGGGTTTGGAGGAGGGAAACTATCCTTTACTCTAACCATGGGTTTTGTGATGGTTGTGCTACATCCTCTTTTATCCGTAGCGGTTAATTTTATCTTCCTGAAACCAGGAGTAAAGAAAGTAAAAGTAGGACTTAATTGTGTGCTTGTATCTATTGCAAAGGGTTCATCAAACTTCCATAAATAGGAAGCAATAGTATCCTGATTTGATTTACTGAGATTAGTAAATGTTATACTTTGGTAAGAGCAAATTACAGTATCAGAAACTGCAAAATCCGGGATTGGGGGCTCCCATGCAGTTATTAAGTTTTTCTTAAAAACAGTATCTATACAACCAGCTTTGGAACCCGCATACATGGTTGCAGAATATATTCCAGGGGTGAAGGTATGAGTAGGATTTGCAGAGCTATCATCAATAATTCCATCACTATTAAAATCCCATTTTCTTGAGCCTCCATAAATACTTGTATCATTAAATTTTATGGAAAGTGGGGCGCAGCCAATTGGCTTGCTAAATTTAAATCCACCCACTGTTACTGGGTAAGCAACTAAAGTGTCTTTTTTGGTGCTTTTGCAACCATTGTTATTAATCATAACAGTAGTGGTTATGTAGATGGTAGAGTCTTTATCTTTAGGATTGTAAGAGTAAAAGTGAGGCTTAATTACATCACTGTCTTTCTTGCTTCCATCACCATAATCAAAACTGAAATTATCATAATAAAGACTGTTATTAATAAACTTAACTGTGGCATTTCCACAGATTCTTTTAAGGTTTGGCGAAACCTTGATAGTAGGGGCTGGTAGGCTACTTACAAAACCTTTTTGGGTAAGAGTATTTGGGCAGCCAAGTTTATTATATACAGTTAGTTTAACATCATAAAGTCCTGGATTGGTGTATTTAAATATTGGATTGGCTACTGAGTCATCAACTACACCATCACCATTTAAATCCCAATACCTTTTGGTTGTATTCCTTGAGCTATCATAAAAATTAACACTAAATGGTAAACATCCTTTTTGAGGCGTGCCAACAAACGCAGCTTTATAAGAACGGTAAAGTTTTACTGTGTCTTTATGGAAATTCTTGCAATTCTTTGCATCTACTGCCACCATTACAGGGTAAAAAATTTGTGAATCCAGATTTGCTTTAATCAACTTATACATGTGCGGGTTGATAGCATTACTCAACTGCGCTGAGCCATCATCATAGTTAAAAATAAAACTCTTTACATTTTTGCTGCTATCTGCAATAGTTACATAAACGCTGTCACATCCTTTTTTAGCACTTAAATAAAATTTCGGGGCAGGGCCAATTACTTTTATTGGCGTGGTATGAACATATTTAAAGGTACAGCCTGTTGTGCTATCTTGCATATCAACAGTAATCTTAAAACCGGAAGGGTTATTTTTAGTGTAGAGGTGTGAAACTATTTTTTGAGTATCTGTATTAGAGGTACTGCCATCACCAAAATCCCAGTGATACTTATTGGCGTTTTGAGAGTAATTATAAAAAGTAATAATAGAAGGTGCACAATAAGCAGTTGAAGTATTGGAGGTGATAAAAGGTTTCACTCCACCAACATACATCAGGGTATCATCAGTGCCGGTACAAGTAAGCCCATTAGAAGTTTTTACTGTGCTTAAAGTAATTTTATAAATTGTATCCTTATTAAAAGTAATAGTAGGATTTGGTGCCGAATCATTGGGTGAAAATTTTGCATGTGCTGATGGAAAAACTGTCCATTTAAATTTATCAGGGGTTGGGTTTGCGCTGTTAGAAATATTAACAGGTTGCCCTAAACATTTGGGTTTATCAACGGTGAAGGTAGCGCCGGACCCCACACAGATTCCCTTTTGGTCAGAGGCGGTACATTGGTTACTATCTTTCAATACAATTTTGATAGCGTAGCAACCGCCTGCAGTTATATCAACCTTAACAGTAGAGTCGTTGGTTTTAGTCATTGTATTCCCAGTAGCAGGGTCAACTGTCCAAGTATATTTTTGAACATTAGTGGCTGTATTCGGGTACTTCATTTTCACCACCGCATTTAGGTTTACACTTAACGGAGGGCAGCCTACACTTTTATTGCTTTGCAATTCCACAATCTGCCCATTAACCTTAAACAGCCTTTTTTTGATTAAAGTATCTGCGCAGCCCTTACTGCTTTCCACAATCAAAGTAACATCATATTCACCGGGTAGTGATGGTTGGAAACTTGGTGTTTTTATAGTAAGTGTAGTTACCACTGGTGCACTATCAGAATGTTGAATTATCCATTGATATTTATAAGGATTATTTTTATCATCAGGTGGGTAAGTCAGGTTTTTTAACTGTATATTTTTCTCTGTGCAGATGATATTGGTATCAGGTTTAAAATCTGCTTTTGGTTTTAGAAGTACCAGATACTTTTTCATAGTTAGTGTAGTATCTGTACAACCAGTTGTACCTGTTGCATAAAGCTTCAAACTCCAAACTCCGTATTTAGGAAAGATGATATCCAAATCATTTGTACCTGTTGGTTTAAGGAGTTTTGCACCGCTATATATTTTACCAAAAGTGTCTCTTATCACCCATGTGTATGTCACTTTGCCAGCACCAAATTCATCAGAGGTATTTTTGATATGCATGGTATCCCCTATGTTACACTTATTTCTTGAAGATGAACTAAACTCAGCCTTTGGACCCTTTACCTTAATGCATTTGGGGCAGATAACTTTATTACCACATTTACTACCTGGGTAGGTATAGTTTAAAGCAAAATCCTGTAATCCTGTAGCCGTAAATCTTGCTGAGTCATTACTCTCAGTCCCATTTAAGCCCCACGCAAAACCTGTCCTATTACTTGTCTTAACTTTATTAGTTAGCATCACCAATTCGTTTATGCAGGCAGAGTCTTTATTAGCACTCATAAAGGGTTGAACAAAACTTGTAATTTTTTTGGTGAATACACATCCATCAGAAAGTTTTACAGTAAGAGAGACATCATAATTTCCAGTTTTAGGGAAGCTAACAGAAGAAGGAGATGATGTTGTAGAACTTGAAGGAGTACCACTGCCAAAACTCCAATTGTATGAGCTTACGCTTCTATTGGGACAATAGATAGCAGGGCTAAAATCTACTGTGATGCTGCTTTTAGTTTCTTTAATGTTGGCGCAAAAATCCGCAGCTGCGCTGTCTGTAACAGTAACAAAATTATTATCACTAAAAACAGCACTACACCCACTACTGTTTGTTACTTTTACAACTAGGCTTTTAGTGCCAATACTATTAAAAGAATCCGTGATGGATTTGCCGCCATTCAAAGTGCTTTTACCATTAATTACCCAATCTCTGCTGGCACTGCCAACAGTACTATCAATAAAAGTGATTTTGTGTGTACCACTACAAAGTATTTTACCGGGGATAACTGCAATATAAGGCACTGGCGCTGCCAGCACCTCAATTAAATTTGATTTGGTAATAGTGCTGCAAACAGTACCATTGCTAAGGGTAGCCCGCATCTTAATAGTATATTTTCCTGTGGCGGTAAAAATTTTATAAATGGTGTCCTTACCATTTACAAAGCCACCCCCAAAGTCCCACTCAAAGGTGGTACCTGAGGTAAAGTTTAGGGCACTGAATTTTACGATTAAGGGGTTACAGCCTTTATAGACATCTGCTTTAAAATCTATTGTGGCGCAGCCACCAAACCCATCGGAGAAACTGAAAACCCAGAGGGCTAAAATTGCGAAAATGCGCAGGCAGCTTTTCATAATTTTGAGTGTTGATGTTTAGTTTTTGATATTAGAATTTGGCAATTCTATTTTTTAGTTTAAGAGTGTAAATTTATTGATAATTTTTATTATAACAAAAAAAATATGTTCGGTCTCAGTTTTTTATCACTCAACAACATGTATCGGGGGAGAAAGAAGAAATAAAAAAAGCCCACTTGAAAACTTCAAGTAGGCTTTTTTATTTTCTCAATTTACTTTATGATTGGTTTTGGCTGCTGCTATTAATCTTTGTCATGCCAATAATCTGCTGCATGGTGCGTTGCATGCCTTCGGGGCTGCCATCTAAGAAAATCATATTGCCTTGCCCAAGTTCTGCAAAGTTTTTCACAGCTTCTGTCCACATGCTAAATAATATTACGTTGGTATCAAGGTTTGCTTGTTTCATTTCTTCGGCGGCGTTACTCATACCCTTGGCTACCTCCTCGCGGAAAAGCGCCACACCTTGCCCACGCAATTGGGCAGCTTGCCTCTCTGCTTCGGCGGCAATTTTTATGGCGTTGCCCTCTGCTTCGGCTGCTTTGGTTTTGGTAATTAATAGCGCCTGACCTTCATTTTCCGCAGCGGCTTTTAAATTATTACTTGCCACTACGCGGCTCATACTTGTTAGTATTACTTCATCAAAAGTGATGTCGTTAATCTGTAAATCCTGTAGGTGGTAGCCCCACCCCTCAAGCGTAATATCAATTTGTTCTTTCACAAATTCTACAATTTCGCGGCGCAGCAAAAGAATTTCTGCTTGCTTTTTAGTTGCCACAAAAGCGCGGATGCTGCCCTCTACAGTGCGCACCAAAGCTTGCATAAGGTCTTTATCACTTATAAATTTAAACGCTACATTTTTGATGGTCTCTTCATCTCTATTTAGCACAGAATAAAGTAGCATGGATTTAAAATATACGTTGGCTTGGTCCACCGAAACTGCCTGAAACTCCAACTCTACAGAACGGTTTTGAATGCTTACGCGTTTGTAAATGGCTTCTAAAAGTGGGAGTTTAAAATTCAATCCCGGTGCCATCACTCTGCGGAATTTACCAAACATAGTTACCACACCCATGGTGCCTTGGTTGATGGTAACAAAACTGCTGATGATGACTACCACCAAAACTGGCAGCCACCAATAATTTGCGAGAAAGCTCATATATTTATTTTTTTAGATAGGTTCTGCATTATTGCAGGATGCAAATGTAGTTAGTTATTTTGTTAAGAACCCTTAGCTTCGCAAAACAAAAACACAGAGATGGATTTCAAAGAACTCTTTGGCAATGCTGCCATTAAATCAAAACAAAAAACAGACACAATTATCAAATGGATTTTGGTTAATCCTAAAGAAATAGATAAGCTACTTGAGTTTGCATACCTAGCCAAGGATTCTACAAAGGCTACCTGTATTGAGGCATTGGAATTAGCTACCATAATTTCCCCTCAAAGGGCTACCCAAGCATGTTGGGATTTTGTGGTGAAATCCCTCACTGAAAAAGCACCTCGCATTAAGTGGGAGTCCGCAAAAGTGATAGGGAATACAGCGCATCTTTTCCCAAAGAATCTGGATGAAGCCATCAAAAATCTTGTTGCCAATACTGCGCACACTGGCACTGTGGTTAGATGGAGTGCAGCCTATGCTTTATCACAAATTATGAAACTGAAAACCAAACATAATGAGGAGTTAATTACGCTGGCAAAAGCCATTTGCGCTGGTGAAGAAAAGAATAGTATTAAAAAGATTTATCTTGCGGCATTAAAATAAAAAAAACGAATTGGCGTTTGTCTTAAAAACAAAATAGAAATTATGAAAAAAATCATCTGTGTTTGCACCATCCTTTTGGCAATGGGTTCAACCTTGCCAGCAAAACTCTCTGCCCAAGATTATAAAATTAATTGGTGTGGCAAATCCGGCAAAATAAGCAAAGCAACCGTGGACAGTTTGTTTAAGGCAGATTGTAGAAAACTGAGTATAGAAAATGGAGGCGGAATGGTAGTTTCACGATTTAGAATTATTATAGTCCCTAAAGGTGGAGGGAGGCAAATGTTGGGTGGTACAGGCAATTCCGATTTAATTCCCGATGAATTCTTATCTGCATTCAAAAATTGTAAAAAGGATGACATGATTCTTTTTACAGATGTGATGATTAAAAAAGGTAATGGTAATAAAAAAATCAACACTAACTTCAATTTAATAGTTGAATAAAATTATGAAAAAAATCATCTGTATTCTCGCAATCCTTTTGGCAACTGGTTTAACCATGCCACAAACACTCCATGCCCAAAATTATAAAATTAATTTGTGTGGTAAATCCGGTACAATAAGCAAAGCAACTTTGGATAGTTTGATTAAGGCAGATTGTAGTATTCTAAACATAGAAAATGGTGATGGTGCATATATTACAAAGTATAGGTATGTGTTTGTCCCAAAAGGTGGAGGAAGACAAATGATAAATCAAAAAATGAGTGGAAATAAAATCCCATTAAGTTTACTTTATGATTTGAAAACGGGTAATTCAAAGGATAGGATTCTTATTTCAGACATAAGCATAAAGAAGGGTAAAACATCCACATTGCCATCCACGAAATTTGAAGGGTCTTTTGTTTTAACCATAGAATAAAACACTCCTACAACTCCCCCGCTTTCTCCTTTAACCATTGCAAGGTTGCAACATTTTTAGAGGTCTCTAATTCTGATTTTAATTCTTCTATAGAGCCTCTGCCGCCTTGCTTTAACTGCATGAGTTTTTTGGCAAACTTCACAAAGTTTAAGTACACCGTTCTTTGATATTCTGAGATGAGTTTGTTGCGTTTTAGGTAATTGGTAAAGGCATCACAAAGGGAATAAAAAGGTTCATCTTCATTCAACTCATAATAGGTGCGCAGCAGTAGGGATTTGCCATCAAGTAAATAATAGACATCAGTAAATTCTGTGCTTTGCAATAGCTTTAATGCTTTGCCAAATTCCTTTTTATAGTACAGCAAAAAGGCGAGGTTGTAATTAAAAGTGTTGTCCCTAATGCTGGCAGGTACGTAGTCTTTATAGGTGTGTATAAATTCCTCCACCCACGCCACTTTGCCGGAACGCAACCCAAGTGTTACAATATTTTTGTAATCAGAAGAGGCAAGTTCTCCTTCCTCAAAAATGATTTTCTTTTCAATCATGGTTTGGTAGAGAGCCAGCAATTCTTCCAAGAATTTCAGCACACCACTGTTGTATTTTTTAATACAATAATTCAGCGCAAGGGTGTACATATCTTTGGCTTCTTCCACTGGGAATTTGGCATTATCTCCCTCCAATAAACTTATTAATTTTTGATAGTGCGATTCATCTTCCGGCTCTTTGAAAGTCATCACCCCTTGGTAATAAATGGCAATAGCGGGGATGCTATCAAAATTATTTTGCCTGATGAATCCAAGGATTTCATCCACCAATTGGTTGTTGTATTCTCCCTGCAAAATGTTCTGGCGGCTAAGGATTACGCAAGAATATTTGAGCTTATTGGCGAGGTAATAATAATCCAGATTATCCATTGCCTGTTGCAATGAAGTTCCTAAACTTCTGCCATCACGGCTGAGGGTGTGCAGGTATGCATTCTCCTCAATCAGGTGGCGGTAGAAAAAATAATCGCCATCTCGCAAGGGTTGCTTTCCCTGTAATTCCAAAGCGGAATCAAGGGTTTGGTGAAAATATTTATCAAGTTTCCGTTTGTCGTAAGCATTCAGCAAAAGATGCTTTTTGTAGAGCTCATGCTTCTCCATTTCCGCCCAAATTAAATACTCTTCCAGCAGGCGGCTTAGGTCTGTCATCACATAACGCAAAGGCTGTTCTGTAGGCGTACCTGTAAGCACCTTTGCATAAATTTTTTCAAAAACCACCTGGCTCTCTTTGTACTCAGGATGGAACTTTTTGATGGCTTCAAAAAGCTTCAACACATTTTTATTCTCATTAAAAAAAGGAGAATAAATGAAA
>JAPLCZ010000059.1 GCA_026391915.1 Bacteroidota bacterium
TCTATGGCTTCTTTCATTTTACCTTTGGTGGTTAATTGAAAGTTTAGCGCTGTGGCTGTAGATTCCTCTAAGAAATTTTTACTCGTTTATTCATTAAATCCTGAATCGGAAATAGGGGCTGTGATTGACCCCTATGTGGTGCAGTTGAATGAGGACGACAGCCTTTCCCTTACCTTTCAAAAAATTTATCACAACACCATGGAAGAATATGCCAGTGGTATAGATGATAATGACAGGGAAGCTATCCGCCTATCTACAGAATACTCCGCGGATGCCATCACAAAAAAGTTTAGTAAAAAGGAAATGCGCCCTCAGGAGTTTTTACAAAAACATCTTGATGACAAAACGTATAAGCTTACTGTGCGCCCTTATATTGAGGATAGAATCAATGCTATTATGGGATTGATTGCAGATAAGAATGTTTATCTACGCGTAAAAACAAATCCGGCGCAAGAAAAATTGGAAGTGATAACTGATGAGGTAAGCACCCATTTTCATTTTAAAAGAGAAGAAGACGGTACTAAATATTACCCCACTTTTAGGCTGAATGGGGAGAAGATAGTTTTGATAAACAAAAAGGTGATGATGCTTACCAATAAGCCGTGCAGGTTGGTGATGGATGATAACCTTTATGTGTTTGATAAGAATATGGATGGCATGAAGCTGACACCATTTTTTACCAAATGGAATATCCATATTCCTAAGACATCTGAGGCGGAATATTACAAACGGTTTATAGCTGCGGTGATTGAAAATAATCCATCAGTAAAGGCTGAAGGATTTACCATTAATGCCGTTACAGTAAGCCCCAAGCCAGTGCTTAAAGTGGTGGCTGCATGGAACCACGAATCTGTTTTGAGTTTATATTTTGATTATGGCAAAGAGGAAATTCTTTGCACAGACACTAAACCAACTCATGTGGTGCTGGAGGCTACTGAAGACTCCTACACCTACCATAGAATTAACAGAGATTTTGCCATGGAAAAAGCCATAACAGATTCTCTGGTAACTCATGGCTTGCAGCAATTGGAAGGAGCTATTTTCCGCCCACTAAATGGGATAAGCAAATACAGCCCGCAGCAAATTATTGCATGGGTGAATGAACATAATGATGCACTTGCCTCCATTGGGGTTACCGTAACTTCTGATGACAAAATCCAAAAATACTACATGGGCAAAATCCATTTGAATGTGGAGATTGCAGAGAAAACTGACTGGTTTGATATCTATGCTACCGCCCAATTCGGGGAGTTCAAGATTCCTTTTATCAGGTTAAAAAAATACATTACCCAAGGTATTCGTGAGTTTGAATTGCCTAATGGAATTACCGCTATTATTCCTGAAGAATGGTTTGGTAAATACCGTGAAATACTCACCCTTTCTTTGGATGATGACCAAGAACATATCTCTTTAAAAAAGCATCATTTTGCTTTGATTGATGAGGTGTTTACTTCTAAGGATTCTTCCATTGCCTCCATTTCTGAGTATGAAAAAGCTACAAGAAATTTACGTGATGAAGAAGATTTTGAGTGTCCTACCAATTTTGTGAAAATCCTGCGGCCATACCAAAAAGAAGGATTTGAATGGATGAAGTTTTTGCAGAAAAATAATTTTGGGGGATGCCTTGCGGATGATATGGGTTTGGGAAAAACTATACAGACTTTAACCCTTTTGCAGTCTGAAAAGAATAATCAAAAAGTAACTAAGGAAAAAGCACCAGTGCCCACTGTTGCGCAACTCAATTTGTTTGGGAATAATGAAACAGCGTTAGAGCAAATACAAAAGAAAAGGCCATCATTAATTGTGATGCCCACCTCCCTTATCCATAACTGGGAATATGAAATAAAGAAGTTTGCACCTGAGTTAAAAACAGTTTCTTACACGGGTCTTGCCCGTGAGGAGATGCGCAAATATTTTGGCAGTGCGGATATCATCCTCACCACTTACGGCACAGCGCGGAATGATATTGACATCTTCAATAATTATGAATTCAACTATTTGATTTTGGATGAAAGTCAGGTAATAAAAAACCCTACTTCCAAAATTAGCAGGCTTGTAAAAACGCTGAAAGCACGCCACAGACTTAGCCTCACCGGCACGCCTATAGAGAATTCTTTGTTGGATTTATGGTCGCAACTTTCCTTCCTCAATCCCGGTATGCTAGGCTCTTATCAGTTTTTTAAAGATGAGTTTGCCATACCCATTGAGAAGAAAAATTCGGAAGAGCATAAGAAGAAATTGCAATCCCTCATCAACCCATTTATACTTAGGCGAACCAAAGAAGAAGTTGCTAAAGACCTCCCCGAGTTGAGTGAGAAAATTTATTTTTGTGAGATGACGGAACAACAGCGTGAGGTGTATGAAGAAACCCGCAACTATTACCGCAATAGAATCCTTGAGAACATAGAGAAGTTCGGTGAAAAGAAATCGCAGTTTTTTATTTTAAAAGGATTGATGCAATTGCGCCTGATTGCCAACCATCCCAGTATGAATAAAACGGAATACGAAGGCGACTCAGGAAAGTTTACGGACATGATGGCAACACTGGAAGAAATTATTAGTGGTAATCATAAAATCCTTGTTTTTTCGTCTTTTGTGCGCCATCTGGATTTGATGAAAGCGCATCTCACCAAATCAGAAACGCCATTTACCTACCTTACTGGCGAAACCCGAAACCGTAAATCTGAGATTGATAAATTTAAAAAAGATGATGATATAAAAGTCTTTTTGATGTCATTAAAAGCAGGTGGGGTGGGGCTGAACTTAACGGAGGCTGACTACATATTTATTGCAGACCCATGGTGGAACCCTGCCGCAGAGTTGCAGGCAATAAACAGGGCGCACAGGATTGGGCAGGAGAAAAATGTGTTTGCCTATAAATTTATTTCTAAGGAAACCGTTGAAGAAAAAATCCTCTTGATGCAAGACCGCAAACTTCGCCTTAGTGCTGAGTTTATACATACCTCTGCCAAACAAGAAGGCATTATCTCTACTGAGGACGTGAATTTATTGTTTGGGTAAATCTTTAAGCAGTTTACAAAAACTTCTCTGCAACTTTGCCCTTGATGAATTGGGCTAAAAATTATTGGGTAATTATAGGGATTTACGTGGCTGCTTTTGTAGTTGCCATGCTTTTGCTCAATAGCTTTTACCTGCCAGATTTATTAATTCCAAGGCACTTTATAAATTTTGATGCATGGCATTATGCAATAATTAAGAATGCGAAATATCAAGGTGGTGATATTGCGTTTTTCCCGCTTTTCCCCATGCTATGGAAGCTGAGTGGGCTGGGGGTTTATGGTATCTCAGCACTCAATGCTCTTCTGTTTTTATTGGCTTTTTATTTTTTGGTGAAGGAGTTAGGGGCTACCCCCATGCAGACTGTTTTTTATCTCAGCATCCCTAGCTTTTTGTTTATGTACGTGCCCTATAGTGAGGCGGTGTTTTTTGTTCCTGCCACCATGCTTTTAATTGGGTTGAAGAAAAAAAATCTCCTCTTAATTCTTATAGGATTATTTTTTTGCACCCTTGCCCGCCCTGCTATTACTGTATTGTTGCCTGCGCTTTTCATCGCTGAGTTTTTAACTGAAAAAAGTATAAAGAAGTTAGTTTTACGATATGTTTACTACCTCCTCACAGCCTCTTTGGGTTTGCTGTTGGTTGGGGTTATTCAGCATCATTACACGGGGGAGTGGTTTCAGTTTTTTAGCATACAAACAGCATGGAATAACCATTTGCAATTGCCGCATTTTCCCCTCACTTCTTGGGGCGGTTGGCTGATTGTAAAGATGGATGGCAGTGCCCTATTAATCGGCTTAATTGCAGGGGTAGTTTTGATTTTATCAGGCATTAAATTTCTTAATAAGCAAAGCCTTAATATCCCTAAAGAGGTATTGTTTTCTTTGGGATATCTTGCTGGAATTTCTTTACTGGTTTTGTTTTTTAGAGGAGGATTTTTATACAGCCTCAACAGGTTTTTTTATACCACACCTTTTGTGATTGTTGTAGCAGATTATCTCTTTAAATTGAAAATAAATTTTAGTGCAAAACAGATATTGTTAAGCGGACTAGGGGTGTTTTTATTTTGGTTGGTGATGGGCTCTTATTCACATATACAAGTGCTGCTTTGGTATCTTTTGTTTAGCGTGTTTTTGAGTTTGCTATTTGTTGCTAAATCAGAAAATAAAGCTATCAGCCAATTTGCATTTTCTGTTTTAATATTGGTTAATTTTGGCTTTCAGATTTATGTATTCACACTGTTTTTAACTGGCAACTGGGTTGCCTAAATTCAAAAATAAAATGAAAAAGTTTCAACTATTAGCATTGGGGATTTGGGTTTCTCTGCTTGCTGTTTCTTGCGAAAATTCAAACCCTCCAACTACAGAATCTTCATCAAGAACCGACAGCAATCAGGTAGAGGCAACGCCAATTTCTGATACCCAATCAGAAAAAATAAATAATGAAACTTACCATTGTGATAGCAAACTTTGGGAGCACGTTTACCACGCCAGCAGGCTTAGGGTAGTGGAGGAATGCAAACAGATTACAGGCACTATCATCAAGTTAAAACAAGAGGATGATGGCGACCTACATATTAAGGTGAAGCTGGATAAAGGGCAAGAAAAGTTAATTAATAATATGAACATCACACGGCAAAAAGGCTGCATGGTGATAGAGCCTATTTGTGTGAAGAAAATCATCAAACAAAAGAATGCAAGACCTGCCTGTGAAGGCTATGTAAATAATGTTTATATTCCCAAAAAAGGAGAGCATGTGCGGGTAACCGGCAGCTATGTGGAGGACATTAAACATGGCTGGATGGAGATACATCCTGTAACAAAAATTGAGGTGATGGAATAGATGCAGAAAAGTGTTAACCACAAAAAACACTAAGTTAAAAAGCACAGAGAAAAACAGGGAGTTTTTCTGTGCGGGCTTTGTGGTTTGGGGTAAATTCTCATTTGCAAAAAATCCCACTCCTACCCATTTCCCCCGAATAATCAATAACTTTCTCCCTTAATTATAAAATAATTTTGAGGCGTTAAACAAAAACAACTATGGAATTTACACGATTATTTGATGCCTTTTATTGCCAATTAGAAAGGCACCCACTGCCCGATGCCGTTGCGGATAAAATCAACGGAACACATTGGGTAAAATACAGCACGCTGGATTGCATTGCCAAAGTAAATGAATGCAGCCGTGCTTTGCTGGCGTATGGCATTAAGCCGGGGCAAAATGTGGCAATAGTGTCTCCCAACCGCCCAGAGTGGATTTTTACGGATATGGGGCTTCTGCAAATTGGGGCTATCTGCGTGCCGGTATATCCTAATATTAGTTTGGATGAATACCGTTTTATTTTTAATGATGCAGAAATAAAACTTGCCTTTGTGGAGGATAAAAGCAGCTACAACAAAATTGCCCCGCTTATGCAGGAAATTGAAGGGCTGAAAATCTATACCTTTAATACTTATGATGATATTCCTTCTTATCAAGTTTTGTTAAAAAAGGAGACGCAGGCAGAGCAATCAATAGTTGAGGAATTAAAGCAAAATGTAAAGACTAATGACCTTGCAAGTATCATTTATACCTCTGGCACCACAGGCACGCCAAAGGGGGTAATGCTCTCCCATGAAAATATAATTTCTGATGCGCTAAGTGCATGGAATTGCATACCCATAAAGCCGGGGCATAAGCTCACCTCTATGCTGCCCATCTGCCATATTTTGGAGAGGGTGGTTACCTATCTGGTTATCTATGTTGGCGCATCACTATATATTATTGATAGGCTAGAACATATTGGGGAATACATCCGCGAGGTAAAGCCTAATGTGTTCACCACAGTGCCCCGATTATTAGAGAAGATTTATGAAAAAATTGTAATGAAAGGGAATGAGCTCAAAGGGATTAAAAAGAAGATTTTCTTTTGGGCATTGGCAGTAGGGGAGAGGTATGATACCCCAAGTGGCAGAGGGTTGTTTTACAATATGCAATTAGCCATTGCCAATAAATTAGTTTTTGTAAAATGGAGAGAGGCTTTGGGTGGAAATCTATTTGGGATTGTAAGCGGTGCGGCGGCATTGCAACCTCGGCTGGGGAGGGTATTTACCGCTGCAGGTATTCCGGTAAAAGAGGGGTACGGACAAACAGAAGCATCACCCGTAATTACCTTAAATGCTTATGGTAAAAATGAAACAAGATTTGGTACGGTGGGCAAACCCATCCCTAATGTTGAGGTTAAAATTGCAGAAGATGGGGAGATTTGTGCCCGTGGTAAAAACATAATGTTGGGTTATTACAAACGCCCAGACCTCACTGCCGAAACTATAGATGATCAGGGGTGGTTGCACACGGGTGATATTGGTAAATTTGATGAGGATGGTTTCCTTAAAATTACGGATAGAAAAAAGGAATTATTTAAAACCTCAGGAGGCAAATATGTAGCGCCACAAGCAGTAGAAAATAAATTTAAAGAATCTTTTTTTATTGAGCACATTATTGTGGTGGGTGAAAACCAAAAAACAATTTCTGCATTGATAACGCCTGCTTACCCTGCCCTCAACCATTGGGCAAATGAGCAAGGATTAAAGTTCGCCAGCCATGATGAAATGCTAAAAAGCAAAGAGGTGATTAAGCTTTATCAAAAGATAAGAGATGAAGCCAACAAAACCCTTGGCGAGGTAGAGAAGGTGAAAAAGTTTTCACTCATTGTAGATGTTTGGGGAATTGATAGCGGCGAACTCACCCACACCATGAAGTTGAAACGTAAATTCATCCATAGTAAATACCAAAAAGTGATTGACGGATTCTATGATAATGATTAATTTCATTTTGGCTTATTGAAATTTTAAGTACCTTGCGCACCACAAACCAAAGCCCGGTTAATTACATGAAGAGAAATCTACTTATTTCCATTTCATTTTTACTATTATTTACTAACAGTTTCGCCCAAAAAGGCAAGATGGATTCGTTAGAGAATGCCCTTAAAAATTATGAAGCATGCAAAACGGAATCAGGGAGTAGTACACAGGATAGCACAAAGGCAAATATCCTAAATGCCCTCAGCAGATTGCTATGGCAACAAACCGATTTAGTAAAGGCAAAGAGCTATGCTACCGAAGCAATGGCAACCTCTAAAAGGATTGATTTTAAAAAGGGTATTGCCAATGCTCATAACAATTTAGGAGTCATATATTGGTACCAAAGCAACTACCCTGAGGCATTAAAAAATTATACTGCATCATTAGAAATCCGAAAAAAAATAGGGGATAAGAAAGGGGTGTTTTCTTCATACAATAATATCGGGATGGTGTATGAAAGGCAGGGCAATTATCCTGAGGCGTTAAAAAATCATTTTGCCTCTTTAAAAATAAGTGAGGAGATGGGTGATAAAAGTGGAATAGCCTCCTCTTACAATAATATTGGGGTAGTGTATACAGCACAAGGAAACTTCACTCCTGCGCTTAAAAACCACTTAGCTTCATTGAAAATAAGTCTGCAAACCAATAATAAAAGGGGGGTTGCAAACTCCTATGGAAATTTAGGATTGGTGTATGAACTCCAGCATAATTACACCGAGGCCTTAAAGAATCATAAGGAGTGTTTAAAGATTAATGAAGAAATAGGATACAAAGCTGGTGTGGCAAATTCTTACTATAATATTGGCTCTGTGCAAACCCAACTCGGCAATTATGAAGAGGCGCTAAAAAGCAATTTTGAGTCATTGAAAATAAGGCAGGAAATTGGGGATAGAATAGGTGAGGCTATCTCTTATATCAACATTGCCAGCATTTATATAAAGCAAAATAAAATTGTTTCTGCCAAAGAGTATCTGGGTAAAAGTTACCCCCTCTCCAAAGAAATTGGAAGTGCTGATTTGACAAAAAATTATTATGCAAGCCTAACCCAGTTAGATAGCTCTCAGGGAAAATGGAAAGATGCTTTTGAACATAATAAACTCTTTATAATGTATAGAGATAGTGTGCTGAGTGAGGAGAGTAAACGCAAATCCGCCATCAGCCAATTGCAATATGATTTTGAGAAAAAAGAAGCTCAAAATAAAGTAAAGCAAGAGAAAAAAGACCTTGTGCAAAAGGCAGAAAACCAAAGAAAAGAAATATTAATTGATGCCTGGATTGGTGGTGCAATATTGTTATTACTCTTATTCCTTGGATTGGTTAGGAGATATTATTACAAACAGAAAACAGCTAAAGCGCTTAAGGTTGCCTATGATGAATTGCAGTCTACGCAGGGTCAGTTAGAGATGGCGCATAAACTCTTAATGGATTTAACCAATCAGCAAGAGGATACCATTAAAAAAAGGACTAAAGAATTGGAAACCCAAAATGAAAGATTGGCAGAATATGCCTCACTAAATTCCCATAAAGTACGTGGACCTTTAGCAAGAATTTTAGGAATTGCCAACCTTACCAAAATGGAAAAAGTGGATGCCGATTTAGCCATGAAATATATGGATTGGATGACAGAGAGTGCTATTGAATTAGATGCTGTAATTTATGAAATGAATGAGGTGCTATCCAATCCGGAAATATTTAAACCTGCGGATGAAACTGGGAAGAAGAATTAGGCATTGAGTTCTTCTATTCTGCCTAACGTCAAAATTTTCCGTAAACTTGCGGTAAGTTTCCAACACACTTTATGGCTTATCAAAATATATTAATGGATTATAATAGTCAGCGCCCAAAAATGACTATTTCGGAATATGGGCGTGGCATACAACAGATGGTAGCGCACATAAAAACGCTGCCTACCAAAGAAGAAAGAATCAAGGCAGCACATGCTACTATCAATGCTATGCTGGTGCTTAATCCGCAACTGAGGGAACTCTCAGATTCTAAACAAACACTTTGGGATCACATCTATATTATGGCAGGCTATGAGTTGGATATTGATTCTCCTTTTCCAATTCCTGAGCCTTTGGAAAAAATGGGGCCCCCAATAAAACCATCCTATAATAATCACAGAATTAAGTATAGATATTATGGTAGGTATTCAGGCTCTATGATTCAGAAAGCATTGGAAATGGAAGCAGGTGAAAGAAAGGATGCATTCCTAAATACTTTGGGTTCTTATATGAAAATGGCTTTCAGAGTTTGGAATGATGATAAAGCACCAGACAGTTTGGTGATTCAGCATATCCGTGAGTTATCTGGTGGAGAGATAGAGTTAAAAGAGATTGCAGAAATGGCATCGCATAATGAAAACTTCCAGACCCGCACCAGCAAAAACAATCAGCGGAATAATAAGAACAGAAATAATCGGACTGGTGGCGGCAACAACAATAACCGTAATAACCGCAACACCAATAAAAAATATTACAAACGCTAAGCAATGGAAGCGTTCCGCATTGATGGCCCTGTAAAACTTAGCGGAGAAATTAGTCCGCAAGGTGCAAAGAATGAAGCCCTGCAAATAGTTGGGGCGGTACTCCTTACCAAAGAAAAAGTAATCATAGAAAACCTCCCTGAGATTAGGGATGTTTTAAAATTGATTGAACTTTTGCAAGGCTTAGGGGTGAAGGTAAATCGCATATCACCCAATAATTATTCGTTTAAAGCTGATGACATTAATCTAGATTATTTGTATCAGGATGAGTTCTATAAAAATGCTTCTGCCATCCGTGGGTCATTGCTGATTTTAGGGCCAATGTTGGCGAGGTTTGGTGTTGGTGTAATTCCAAAACCAGGAGGAGATAAAATTGGCAGAAGGAAATTAGATACCCATTTTATTGGCTTACAAAACTTGGGTGCAGAATTTATTTATGATGCTGATGCCGCACTTTATAACATCAAAGCTACCCAACTTAAGGGTGCTTATATGTTGCTGGAAGAAGCCTCAGTAACAGGTACTGCAAATGTATTAATGGCAGCAGCTTTGGCAGAAGGAACAACAGAAATTTACCATGCGGCTTGTGAGCCATACATACAACAGCTTTGCAAAATGCTGATAAGTATGGGGGCAAATATTGAAGGCACTGGTACCAATTATTTGAGCATAAAAGGGGTGAAGGAATTGGGTGGCTGCACTCACAGATGCCTGCCGGATATGATTGAAATAGGTAGTTTTATTGGTATGGCAGCCATGACTCAATCAGCCATTACTATTAAAAATGCCATTCCATCAGGGTTAAAAAATATTACTACTGAGCACCTTGGAATAATGCCTGAGATGTTGAGGAAATTAGGAATTCAATTTAACTTTCAAGGGAATGATATTATAGTTCCTGAGCAAAGTATTTATGAAGTTGATACCAATATTGATGGTTCCATTATTACCATAAGTGATGCGCCCTGGCCGGGTTTTACACCTGATCTTTTAAGTATTGCTTTGGTAGTTGCTACTCAAGCAAAAGGCAATGTACTTATCCACCAAAAAATGTTTGAGAGCCGCCTTTTCTTTGTCGATAATTTGATTGAGATGGGTGCGCAAATAATCCTTTGCGACCCTCATCGGGCTACAATAATGGGCTTGGCAAGAAAGTATCCTTTGCGTGGGATAAGTATGCGTTCTCCGGATATTCGTGCCGGTGTGGCGCTGCTGATTGCAGCTCTCTCAGCAGAAGGTGGAAGCACTATCCAAAACATTGCACAGATAGATAGAGGCTATGAAAAAATTGATGACCGCCTCAATGCCATGGGTGCAAAAATCCAAAGGATAAAAGACCCAAATTGATTTGTATTTTTGCAGTAGATTTCTCTGCCTGAAATGAAAACAGCTGCAAGCTTTTTTATCCTATTCTCCATATTTATTTTATTGGGGTTCACCCATGATAAACCTAAGGTGGGCGTTAATGAAGGGGATATTGCACCCGACATCAGGCTGGCAAATATGAAGGGAGATACTATGAGTTTATACTCTCTCCGCGGCAAAATGGTGATTCTGTATTTTTGGGCATCTTGGTGCAGCCCATGCCGGAAGAACAGCCCGAAATTAGTTGCGATTTACAATAAATATAAAGAAAGAAATTTTAAACATGCCAAAGAGTTAACAGTGTTCAGCGTCTCTCTAGATTATGATTTATCAAAATGGAAAAAGGCAGTGGAGGAAGATGGTTTGGAGTGGGAAAACCATGTAAGTGATTTGCAAAGTGGGAGGGCAGGGATTAAAGATTTGTATAAAATTAATGGTATCCCTAAAATGTATTTGATTGATGGAGATGGGACAATTATAGCTGCTGATGTGGATGACTTCCAATTAAAACAGTACCTTAAAACACAGGCAAAATAAAAATGTCAGTTTGTCACCTCAGTATTGGGTGGCAATAAAATTGACTTCCGCCAAAACGATTTTTGAACAAAAAATAAAACAATAAAATGTCAGAAACCAATCACTCAGAGAGTATGAATGAAGAGCAAGGATTACCAGAAAACCTTTCTGAAGATGCCATAACTCAAACCAAAGAAGATGGCGGCGAATACACTTCCGAAGAAATTATTCAGCAAAAGCATGATGAGCTTTATGATAAATATATTCGTCTTTATGCTGAGTTTGATAACTTCCGTAATCGCACTCATAAGGAGAGATTTGAAATGCGGGACGCTGTAACCAAAGATGTGTTGCTTGCCATGCTGCCTGTATATGATGACATCAAACGCGCCATTGCAGCAGAAGAAAAAACGGGTGATGCCGAAGTTTTAAAAAATGGTGTGGGATTAATCCTGAGTAAATTTAAACATGTGCTTACCATGGCTGGCGTTACCGAAATGGAGGCAAAAGGCAAAGAGTTTAATAGTGATTTATTTGATGCTATTACAACCATCCCCGCCCCAACACCAGATATGAAAGGTAAAGTGATTGATGATATTGAAACAGGATATATGATTAACGATAAGGTATTAAGATTTGCTAAAGTTGTTGTAGGAGAGTAAAATTTATTATGTCAAAAAAAAGAGATTATTACGAAATATTAGGAGTTAGCAAAAGTGCCACTGCGGATGAGTTAAAAAAAGCTTACCGCAAGATGGCAATCAAATTTCACCCAGATAAAAACCCGGGAGATAAAGCCTCTGAAGAAAAATTTAAAGAAGCCGCAGAAGCCTATGAGGTTTTAACGGATGATGATAAACGCGCAAGGTATGACCGCTATGGTCATGATGGCTTAGCTGGTGCTGCTGGACAACAAGGCAGAGGCCCGGGAGGCATGAGTATGGATGATATTTTCTCCAACTTTGGTGATGTGTTTGGTGGTGATGGTGGAGGTTTTGAATCCTTCTTTGGTGGTGGGCGTGGCAGAGGCGGTGGAAGGCGTGTTTTTAAAGGAAGTAATCTTCGCATAAAAGTGAAGATGAAACTGGATGAAATGGCAAAGGGGGCTGAGAAAAAAATCAAGGTTCGCAAACAAGTTTCTTGTACCTCTTGCAGTGGTTCTGGTGCTGAGGGCAACAGCTCAAAACAAACTTGCCCTACCTGCAAAGGTGCCGGCCAAGTGCAGAGAGTTTCCAATACTTTTTTAGGGCAGATGTACACCACAGCTACTTGCCCAAGTTGTAATGGAGATGGACAATTAATTACCAATAAATGTAAAAGTTGCAGAGGGGAAGGCATTGTAAGTGGAGAAGAAGTAATCACCTTAAATATACCCGCTGGAGTGCGTGAGGGCATACAAATGAGTGTAGGAGGAAAAGGAAATGCAGGTCCAAAAGGTGGCATCCCAGGGGATTTAATTCTTGCCATTGAAGAAGAACCTCACCCGCTTTTAAGGCGTGAAGGGGACAATGTAATTTTTGATTTAAAACTCAATTTTGCACAGGCTGCTTTAGGACTTTCAGTAGAGGTGCCAACCATAGAAGGCAGGGCAAAAATCACCATCCCGGCGGGTACGCAAAACGGTAAAATTTTTAAACTAAAGGACAAAGGAATTCCTGATTTAAATAACACCTACCGCAAAGGAGATGAGTTGGTGGTGGTGAATGTTTATGTGCCTGAAAGGCTCTCATCAGAGGAGAAAGAAATCTTAGAGAAGCTTAGCCAATCAGAGAATTTTAAACCCAAACAAACAAAAGACGAAAAGAACTTCTTTGACAAAGTAAAAGAAATCTTCTCTTAAATTTTACCACCCAAAAACCACTGCATAGTTTGAATATTATTGAAGCCCACAACATCTCAAAAACTTATGCAAAACATAAGGCATTGCAGGATGTAAGTATCACCGTTCCGGCACAAAGTGTTTATGGATTATTAGGCCCCAATGGTGCGGGGAAAACAACCCTTATCCGAATTATTACCCAAATTATAGGGCCGGATTCAGGAGAGATTTTACTGAACGGTAAGCCAATCAAACGTAGCGATATTGCCCATATTGGCTATATGCCAGAGGAACGCGGACTTTACCGCAAGATGAAAGTGGGGGAACAGATTTTATATCTTGCCCAACTAAAAGGTCTCTCAAAAGCGGATGCATTAAAAAATATAAAATGGTGGTTTGATGTGTTTGGGATTATGGATTGGTGGAATAAAAAAGTGGAGGAACTCAGCAAAGGAATGCAACAGAAAATCCAGTTTATTGCTACGGTAATCCACAACCCCGAATTGCTAATTCTTGATGAACCCTTTACAGGGTTTGACCCCGTTAATTCTGAGATTATAAAAACTCAAATATTGCGCATGAAGGCAGAGGGCAAAACCATTATTCTCTCCACCCACCGCATGGAGTCTGTAGAAGAATTATGTGATAATTTTTCTCTGATTAACAAATCAAAAAAAGTGGTGGAAGGCAAAGTGGATGATGTGCGCCAAAGCTATAAAGACCACAGCTATGAGATTATTATTTCAGGGGTAAAAGAGACCTTACCTGTTGCAGAAAATCCAGATTTTCATTTGTTGGAAATGCAGGAAACCAAGCCCGGAACGCACCACTTAAAGTTTAAAGTTGGGGATGCAGTAACTACCAATGAGGTGGTGAAAAAATTCTTGCCTTATGGTGAGTTAGCTTTGTTTAAAGAAATACTCCCAAGCATTAACGATATATTTATTCACCTTGTAAAAGACCACCCTAATGAGTAAAATTTTACTGATAATTCAGCGGGAGTATTTTACCCGTGTGCGCAACAAAACATTTATTTTGCTTACACTGTTTGCACCCGTTTTATATGGGTTGTTGATTGCCCTCCCTATACTTGCCAGCAGGTTTATTGGGCAGGATGCAAGGGTGATTGATGTGGTGGATGAATCCAATAAAATAGCCTACCATTTACCAGATAATGGTGATGTGGTTTTTCAATATTCCAAAGAAAGTTTTGAGAGTTTAAAAAGTAAAATGCATGATAAAGAAGGTCCACAATTGATTCTTCATATCCCAAAAGATTTAAATATTTTTAAGCCTGATGGCATTAACCTTTTAGCACGCAAAAACGTGAGTGTGGGGGTTAGTTCCCACATTGAGGGGTTACTCTCTGACCGCATCCGCCAACTAAAAATTGAGACTTTAAAATTAGATGCAAACCTTGTGGATAGTTTGGAAACTTCTGTAGCTATCAACATCCGTGAGAATACTTTAAGCGGAGAAAAAGAACGCAGCAGTGCTGCCGCCTCTGGTGCCTCTGCCGCAGGTGGAATTTTAATTTATATGTTCATATTTTTATATGGTGGATTGGTGTTGCGTGGCGTGCAAGAAGAAAAGCAAAACCGTATTGTAGAGATTATAGTTTCCTCCATAAAACCCTTCCAACTAATGATGGGGAAAATACTGGGGATTGCCTTGGTTGGGCTTACCCAATTTGTAGTTTGGATTCTACTGACCCTTGTTGTTGTAACTGCTATTGGGGCTGCTTTTGCCCCTTCGCCTGAAGAGATTATGGCAACCCAAAAGTTTGCAATGAACGGTGCTGCGCAAATGCAAAATGCTGGTGGGTTTGATAAAATAACCTCTGCTCTTGGCACACTAAACCTCCCGTTTATTTTGGGGATGTTTATGTTTTATTTCTTGGGTGGATATCTTTTGTATAGCTCCATGTTTGCCGCCGTGGCTGCTGCCGTGGATAGCCAAAGTGACCTATATCAATTCATGTTTCCTATCTCTTTACCTATCGTGTTTTCAATCTCCATGATTGGATATATTATGGAAAATCCTGATAGTAATTTCACATTTTGGCTGTCCATAATCCCATTCACCTCACCTGTGGTTATGATGGCACGGCTGCCGTTTGATGTGCCCACCTCACACCTTTTACTTTCAGGAATTTTATTGATTCTTGGCTTTATTGCCACCACTTGGATGGCAGGCAAAATCTACCGCACCGGCATATTGATGTACGGCAAAAAAATCACCTACAAAGAATTGGTGAAGTGGTTGTTTTATTAGGGAATTTTTGTGAAAGAGAATTCTATTTTATTTACCCATCCCAAGGTTAAAACATCCCCTGCATCGCGGTTCATAATTTTCTTTTTCGCCTAGTAATACTTGAGCTGAATCTGGCACTTTGCGGAAAGAAAAAGTTGCCAACCCACCACAAACGGGGCATATAGCACTTAGCTTAGTAATATACTCTGCCACAGCAAGTATTTGAGGCATAGTTCCAAATGGGTTACCCATATAATCCATGTCCAATCCGGCTACAATTACCCTAACTCCATCTTGCGCAATTTGCTGCACCACATTGGGTAGGTCTTCATCAAAAAACTGCGCCTCATCAATGGCAATCAGGGTAGCATTGCCGCGGTGTTTTAGAATGTCTTTTGAGGTTTGCAAAGGCATGCTTGGGAAAAAGTTTGCATCATGGCTCATAATGCGCATCTCCCCATAGCGCACATCAATTGCAGGTTTAAAAATGGCCATTGGTATGTTGGCTATCTTAGCTCTGCGCAATCTCCTAAGGAGTTCCTCCGTCTTCCCAGAGAACATGGGGCCGCAAATAACCTCTACCCATCCACTGCTTTTTTGTGGGTGAAATGCAGGCTCAGTAAACATTGTTTAAATTATTATGCATCAATCCAAATATCTTTGCTGCAAATCTATCAGAATAATGGAGAGAAACGAACTATTGCACCGCCTAAATCATCTTGTAAAAGATTTGAACAACACCCACACCCGTTTGCAGGAGTGCCCAGAAGAGCACCAACAAATTGAGGCGGCATTACTTAGCCAACAAGTAATTAAACTTTATAGCTACATCCGCAAAATACAATTGAGTATTGATGGGGCGGATGAAATCCGTTCTTTCACCGTGATTAAAAAACAAACCGAAACGGCAAAGAAAAAAGAAACTTTGTTAAAACATACCTCTGAAAAAGTATTGCAGGCAACTGTGGCGCAAGAGCCAAAACCAATAGAAAAAATCCCTGAACCAACTCCAGTTATTGCCCCTACCAAACCTGTGAGTCCGCCAACACCACCAGTGGTAGAAACTCCAAAGGCAGCTACGCCTGAACCCGAAAAGGCAGTACAGCCACCCCAACAAAAGGTAGATAAAAAGGCAATGCTACATGAGAAGTTTACGGATAAGCAACCAAGCCTTCATGATAAATTAAGTAATAAAACTGCGACACCAAATCTTGCCCAAAAAATGGAGGCAGCGCCTATCACTGATATTAAAGCTGCCATTTCTTTGAACATGAGGATTAGTTTTATTAAGCATCTTTTTAAAGGAGATGACAGGATGTATTTAAAATCTATGGACTCCCTAAATAGATGTGGCAACTTCAACGAAGCCAAATTTTTTGTGGATTCAGAAATTATTCAAAAATATATGCTGAAAGAGAACACTCCACAGATTGCTGAGCTGATGGCATTGGTAGCAAGAAGGTATTCGTAAATTATTATTTAAATTCTGCACAAAATATTGAAAACTAAACTCCCCTATATTGCTGGATACCGTTCCATAAAACAATTTATGCAACCCGGCATTTATAATTTTTGTACGTGTGGCTTAAGCAGCAACCAACCCTTTTGTGATGACTCTCACAGAGGCACAGATTTTACCCCTTTAAAAGTTGTGATTGAAGAAGCTAAACGAGTATCATGGTGTGCCTGTAAATATTCTAAAACACTCCCTTTTTGTGACCACGCCCATAGAGATTTAATAAAACCAGAGGGCGTTGAGTAATGGATTGCTGACTTTGTTAGAAATATTTTTGCAAAGATTCCAAAACATAGTCTGGGGCGTGCATGGGTTTTCTTTTATTAATATCATAAAACACCAGAACTGTACTGCCAATATTAATTAATTCTTCTTTAGGATTGGTGATTTCATAATCAAATAAAATGCGTGTGGTAGGCATTTGGGGTATGTAGGTTTTGATAGTTAAAAGCTCATCATAAAAAGCGGGTTTCACAAATTTTGATTTTAATTCCAACACAGGTAGCATAATTCCTGTTTCTTCCATTTCCTTATAGCTTGTGCCCAAATTCCGGATGGCTTCCACCCTTGCTACTTCATAATAATGGGCGTAATTCCCATAGTAGAGGTAACCCATTTTGTCGGTTTCCCCATACCTAACTCTTATCTGTGTTTCGTGGATGTACATTTAGTATTTATCATTTTTGATGAACTCATAAAGCAGTTTTGCATCATTGCTTTTTGGAAATTTTTGCATCATTTTTTGTGAGAGTTTCAGTGCTTCATTCTTTTTCCCTTTTATCAAAAGTACTTTCACTTTATTAAGGTTGGCGGGTTCATAGTCGGGGTCAAGGCTAAGGGCTTTGTTGATGTTATCCTCTGCCCCTTTAATAATATCAGGAGTATTATGTGTGGCAGCATCAAAGGACACCAAATAGGATAGCCCCATATTATTCCAAGCTGCTACATTTTTGGGATTTTCTTTCAGCACAAAATTAAAATGTTGTCGTGCTTTAAATGTGTTGGGCAGCATCTGATAAGTAGTCCCCAATTTATTACTATAGTCAAGATTATAGGGCTCAATAATCATGGCGGCAATCATATAATTTACTGCATTGGGTTCGTCATGGTAATAAAGATATGATTGCCAAACTCTGTCTTGGATATATTTAAACGCAGAATCCAGATGAAATGCCCTGTGTTCAAATTTTTCATAGAAATAAAGATAGGCTTTTGCTTTACTTAGGTTATCAGGAATAGGGTTATTAAGGCAAGCCAACCTACTAAATTTACCAACTCCTTTGGTGAGGTTCTCGCCCTTTTTTACTACACGGATGTAGTGGTCAGTTATGCTTACATGGGGTATATCCACCGCCCCCGATTTGGGCATATGGCAGCTCACACAATTGTTTTTATTCTTCTTTTGCCTGAGGTTAAAATTCTCTTTGCAACTTTCTTTTTGGTGGCAATTTTTACATTTGGTGTTGAAAGAATTTTCACCCGTTTGCCTTACACTCACATGCGGATTATGACAAGTAATGCAATTTAATTTCGGCTGATTATCCTTCATACTTCCTAAAAAACATTTGCTCTTTTTCAGGCGCTGGGCATGGGCTGCCATCAAGAATCCATGCTCATCATTTTTATATTCTGGCATGTATAAATCCATCACTTTGCTGAGGTGCATACCTGGTTTAAAATCAAAAAAAGTTTTACCGGGTTTGAGTACAGCATCACCCTGTATGTGGCATCGCTGACAAATATCTATCTGCAAATCGTAAGGGAGTTTTCGTGGATTAACTATGGTAAAATCTGTGTCCTTGGCTGTGTTAACCGTTATTCCTGCCAACTTAGTATTAATGTGTAATGAGCCTGGGCCATGGCATCTTTCGCAATTTATCCCTTCCGGTATTTCAGTATATTTATTAAAAGAGCCCTCCACAAATTTAGGATAAGCGTTGTGGCAACTGATACATTCCAATCCTAAATCTCTATTAAATTTTGAGTTAAAACCATGCTCAAATCCTGGAGGTAAATCTAGCTTTTTGCTTTGTGCATAATACGTAAAAGGCGCTTGCGTTAAATACCCATTGGTATTAATAATATGCGAATTGGTATGATGCCCACTTCCCACTATATAATCAATCTTTTCAATGCGTTTGTGAGTTGTATCCTTCCCCAGCATTCTAAACTCTTTCAGCATCAAACTATCCCCTTGCCAAAAAGGTTGGTAGCTAAGGTTTGAGTAAGGGTCATGCAAAATCTCACTCCCCATAAAATGCCCAGCACTTTTATGTTTAGTCGCCTTGGCAAATGATTGCCCCATCCCCGTTTGAATGTAGGTTTTATAAATATCCTCATGGCATTTTCGGCAAGCCTCAATGCCTACATATTTTACAGTATCATGAAGATTGAGGAATACTGGCTCCTTTGTTTTTTGCGGTTGATTGGAACACCTCCATGAGGAAACCATCACCACAAAAATTGAAAGTAAAAATAAAGAAGAAAGTAAAATTTTACGGGGCAATTGGGGGTGGTATTTAGTTGTCAGATATTAGTTGTTGGTTGTTAGAAAGAAGCAAAAACTAAGAGATGCAAATCTAAAAGATTGTTCCCAAATCGTATGACTTTCTTTTTTACTTATAATCCTTCCATATTTTTTTCTGAAAACTGAAAACTGTCAACCGAAAACTATTTTATTCCCCTTACCTTTGAACTCAACTTTAGGGGTGTCCCAAATATTCGGGGCTGAGATGATACCCTTTTCACCTGAACCGGATAATGCCGGCGTAGGAAAAAGTTCTTCCTCTCAATTGCTTCCTAGGTTAAAAATTAAATAGCCTTTTCCGCTTTTCCCTTCTCATTTGGAGAAACCCGCAAGGGTTCTGCGAAGCAAACGTGCCGAAGGACGGATGAGGTAAAAAATAAAACAAGATTTTTCCTCTTGCCCCTCTCCTTTGGAGAGGGGTTGGGGTGAGGCTAAAGACACCATGCAAATAACCATTAACAACGAACCGACAGAAACCACCGAAGCCGTGGTGCTTCTTTCCATTTTGCAGGAAAGAAGTATGGCAGAAAAAAAAGGCATTGCCGTAGCCGTAAATGAAACTGTAGTCCCCCGCAAAAGCTGGGATGAATTCACTTTAAAACCCAACGATAAAATTCTCATCATTAAAGCCACCCAGGGAGGATGAGGAAAATGGTAAATGTTAAATTGAAAATTTTATATTAAAAAAATAAAGCAACTTCTTCCTCTTGCCCCTCTCCTTTGGAGAGGGGTTGGGGTGAGGTCAAAAAAAATAAACAAGTATTATACAGATGTGCCACGTTTTAAAAACGTGGCACATCTAGAAAAAATAAAACAATGAAAACAAAAGACACCAAACCCACCCCCGCAGCCATCACCCGTGATGAATTTCCTGCCTCAAAAAAAATATATGTTAATGGGGTAATCCATCCCATAAAAGTAGCCATGCGTGAGATTGCGGTAGAGGATACCCATGCCCAATACAGTCATAAAAATATCGCTGTAAAAAATCCTTCGGTAACGGTTTATGATACCAGTGGGGCATACACAGATTCCAATATTGAGATTGATATTTATAAAGGCTTACCCCGCCTGCGTGAGGAGTGGATTGCCAAAAATAATGATGTGGAAAGGCTGGAAAATGCCTCCTCACTATATGCCAATGAAAGAAGCCATGATGCAAAAACAGATGCCATTCGTTACCCGAATATTCCTGCGCCTTATAAAGCAAAAGCAGGGATTAATGTAAGCCAGATGCACTATGCGCGCAAGGGCATTATCACCCCTGAGATGGAATATATTGCCATCCGCGAAAACCAACGCATTGAAGAAATGCGCGCCCAAATGAATGGGCTCAGTAAGTACCATGCGGGGCAAGGATTCGGGGCGAAAATCCCTGCACTTATTACCCCTGAATTTGTACGTGATGAGGTAGCACTTGGCAGAGCCATCATCCCTGCCAACATCAACCACCCAGAGGCAGAGCCAATGATTATTGGCAGAAATTTTTTGGTAAAAATAAATTCTAATATCGGAAACTCTGCTGTTACCTCAAGCATTGAAGAAGAGGTGGAAAAAGCAGTGTGGAGTTGCCGCTGGGGTGCTGATACCATCATGGATTTATCTACCGGAAAAAATATACACGAAACCCGCGAATGGATTCTCCGCAA